>JAXDLF010000087.1:0-8405 GCA_034666765.1 Chloroflexota bacterium | reverse complement strand
CCGGGGCGGGTCATCTGATGATGCAGCCCACCGCCGACCGGCCGTTCCACGACAAGGAGTGGCTCCGGAACCACCTCGACGAGGAACGGAAGGAAGCCGATCTGCTCGCCGAGGTCCGCGAGGTCGTCTTCGGCCTCCAGGACGGCGTGACCAGCATCCTCGCCGTCGTGACCGTGGTGGCCGCGGCATCCAATGACACGTACACCGTGCTCGTCAGCGGCATCGCCGCCACGCTCGCCGAGATGTTCTCGATGGGCGCGGGCGAGTACATGTCCTCGCGGAGCCAGCGGGAGATCTTCGACGCGCAGATCGCGTCCGAGCGCGCGGAGGTCGAGGAGCGTCCGGGTGAGGCCCAGGCCGAGCTCGCGTTCATGTTCGAGCGCGAGGGCCTCCCCGAGGATGCCGCGAAGCGCATCTCGGCGGAGATCGCGCGGAACCCCAACGTGCTGCTGCGGACCATGGTGGAGAAGGAGCTCGGCGTCACCATGGAGGGGGGCGGCTCGCCGCTCCAGGGTGCGCTCATCCTCGCCGGCGCCTTCTTCGTCGCCGCCCTCGTGCCGCTGATGCCGTACTTCTTCCTGTCCGTGCGCTCGGGTCTCTGGGTGTCGATCGGCCTATCGGCCGTCGTCATGTTCGCTCTGGGGGTGTGGAAGTCCCGCCTCACGAAACGCAGCTGGCTTCGCTCGGGCCTCGAGATCCTCGCGCTCGTCGCGGGCGCGGCCATCGCGGGCTCGTTCTTCGGATCGATCCTTCCGGGCCTGCTCGGGGTCGCCGGCATCCGCTAGCGGCACACGCCCTGCACCACCGACGTTCGTCGCGAAGGGGGTGCTCACGATGGCAGATCAGGACCGGAAGCCGCGCGCCTCGGACGATCTGGCGACCGCCGAGCGAAAGAGCAGATCCGTCGACGAGCGGGCTCCGACCCGTCTCGATACCGATGTCGTCCCCACGGTCGAGCTGCCCGGCGCCGTCGGCGCCAATATCCCGCAGGGTGGCATCGGCCGCCAGGGTCCCCTCGGTGCGGCGGTGGCAGGCCCGGGCGAGATCGTCCTCGAGCAGGAGGCAAAAGCCCAGCGAACTCGGCCTGCTCGCGGCTGACGACCAAGCGCCCGGTGACACCTAGCATGGAAGGTATGCGGATCGCCTTCGTGTCCTCCTCCATCCCCCGCCGCTGCGGGATCGCGACCTTCACCGCCGATGTGCTGGCCGCCGTCAAAGCGGCCGACCCGACGGTCCGTTGCTCGGTCGTCGCGATCGACGAGCCGAACAGCGCCCGGGCCTACGGTCCGGAGGTCAAGACGCGCATCCGGCAGCGGGAGCCCGACTCGTACCGTGCGGCGGCGGCGCTCCTGAACGACTCCAACGTGGACGTCGTGAACATCCAGCACGAGTTCGGCCTCTACGGCGTTTGGAAGGACGGCGTGTACGAGGACCATCTGCGCCCGTTCCTGCTGGAGCTCCGCAAGCCCGTCATGGTCACCCTTCACAGCGTTCCGCCGAACCCGTCGCCGTCGATGCGCGACGCGGTCCGGCTCATTGCCGCGCGGAGCGACCAGGTCATCGTGATGGCCCACACCGCGGCGCGCCTGCTCGTGTCGGACTACGGCATCACGAAGACGCCTGTGGTCATCCCGCATGGCATGCCGGCCATCGAGCCGATCGGCCGCCATCGCCTGAAGACCAAGCTCGGCGTCGAAGGACGCACGATCATGTCGACCTTCGGGCTCGTGGACCCGCGCAAGGGGCTCGAGTTCGTCATCGAGGCGATGCCCGCGATCGTCGAGCGGCACCCCGACGCGCTGTACCTCGTCGTCGGCCAGACGCACCCGGAGCTGCTCAAGCAGCAGGGCGAGACATATCGGAACACGCTCGAGCGCGCGGCCGAGGATGGCGGCATGACCGACCACATCGCGTTCGTCAACGAGTACCTCACCCAGCGCGACATCGTTGGATACCTCCTCGCGACCGACGTCTACGTGACGCCGTATCTCGACCCGAACCAGATCACCAGCGGCACGCTCGCCTACGCCCTCGGGGCGGGGAAGGCGATCGTCTCGACGCCGTATCTGCACGCGATCGAGGCCCTCGCCGACGATCGGGGCATCGTCGTCCCGTTCCGCGACGCGCCGGCCATCGCCGACGCCGTGAATCGGATCCTCGGGGATCCGGACCTGAAGCAGCGCCTCGAGCGACGCGCGTACGCCTACGGTCGCGAGACCGCGTGGCCCGCCGTCGGCCGCCGCGTCCTGGCACTCACCCAGCACATCCTCGCCCCGCAGCAGCACGGTCCTCGCGTCGCCGTTTGAGCATCGCGGAGCGAGCCGACCTCGGTCGGCGTCTCGCTGAGAACCCCCTCCTCACCGCGAAGGACGTTCCGCCGTCCCAGCCCGCCCTCGAGGTCGTATCGGTGTTCAACGCCGCGACCGCGATCATCCAGGACGAGGTCATCCTCCTGCTTCGCGTCGCGGAACGGCCGCGCAGCGACATCGAGCTGCCACCCGGCGCCTTCACGCTCGACTTCAGCGGGCCGCATCCGGTCCGGCAGCCCCTGCCGCACCACCACACGATGAGCGACGTGATCGGGATGGCCTACATGGACGCCTCGACCGTGCCGCCGTCGGTGCGCGTCGCCTATGTCCCGAAGGACCTGCCGGGGCTCGACCTCCGCGACCCGCGAGCCATCCGGTACAAGAACTCGACCGGCGCGTTGCGGATGGTGAACGAGGGCTATCAGGACTACCTCGCGCAGATCTCCCATCTCCGCGTGGCGCGGTCGCGCGACGGCGTGCACTTCACGGTCGAGCCGAACGTGTCGCTTGGCCCCGACGTCCCGCTCGAGGAGTACGGCGTCGAGGACGCCCGGATCACCTTCATCGACGGCCTGTTCCACGTCACGTACGTGTCGGTCTCGCGCTGGGGCATCACCACCAGCCTCGCGACGACGAAGGATTTCGTGACCTACGACCGCAAGGGTGTCATCTTCCTTCCCGATCACAAGGACGTGGTGATCTTCCCGGAGAAGATCGGCGGCCGGTACGTCGCGCTCACCCGTCCGATGCCGCAGTCGTTCTCCCGGATCTTCGGCATCTGGATCGCGTTCTCCGACGACAAGATGAAGTGGGGCGGGCACATGCCGCTCGCGATGCCGCGCTGGAACCACTGGGACGAGCTCCGCACCGGCGCGTCGGCCGTGCCATTCCGCACCGAGCGGGGTTGGCTCGAGCTGTACCACGGCGTCGATCGCGCCACGACGTACGCGATGGGCGCGCTGCTCATGGACCTCGAGGACCCGCGCAAGGTGATCGCGCGATCGCCACGACCGATCCTCAAGCCGACCGAGGTCTACGAGACCACCGGCCTGTTCAACGACACCGTCTTCTCGTGCGGCCACATCCCGCTCGACGATCGCGGTGAGCGGATCCGTCTCTACTACGGCGCCGCCGATTCGGTCGTCGCGGCCGCGGACTTCGAGGTACGGGAGATCCTCGACAGCCTCGAGCCGTGCTGACCCGGCTCGCGTCCCTCGCCCGACCGCTCGACACCGCCGATCGGAGGACGCTGGGTATCGCGATCTACGCCGACCACACCGGAGAGCACCTCGCCGCGCGCGAGAGTGGCTACGAGGGTGTCGCGTGCGTCGACGACGTCGCGCGCGCAGTCGTCCTGTGGTGCGACCTATGGGACCGTACCCGGCTGCCCGTCGCGCGCGAGTGGGTGGACGGCCTGCTCGCGTTCTGCCGCCGGATGCAGCTCGCGGACGGCCGTTTCGTCAACTTCGTCCTCGACTGGCGCGGCTCGCCCAACACCGAGGGCGTGACCTCGCGCGCGGACGGTACGTCCTACTGGCATGCCCGGGGCGCGCGGAGCATGGCGAAGGTCTGGCGGACCTTCGGTGACGAGCGCGCGCGCGCGGACTACCGGCGGGCCCGGGCCTCGTTCGACGAGCGCCCGGTGGCGTCCGATGTCCGCGCGGTGCAGGTGCTCGCGGCGCTCGACGCGGGCGATTCCGAGGCCGACATCTCGCGGTGGTGCGACGACATCGTGTCGCAGCGGCGCGGCGACGTGCTCATCGACTCCCACGACGCCATGGAGCCGCATCTCTGGGGCCACATCCAAGAGGGCGTGCTGGCCGTCGCCGGCACCGCGCTCGGCAGGCCCGAGCTGATCGAGATCGCGCGCAAGAGCGCCGACACGTATCTGGTGCCGATCATCGAGCGCGGGTTCGAGCTGCCGGTCGTGCAGCCGTACGGCGCGGCCTCGACCGCCTTCGCGATGGCCCGGCTGAGCGAGGCGACCGGCGACCCCCGCCACGCGGCGGCCGCGCGCGATGCGCGGGCCTGGTTCGACGGCCGCAACCCCGCGGGCCGGCCGGTGTACGACCGCGCGGCCGGCCGGGTCGCCGACGGCGTGGACGGCACCCTGCTCAACCCGCATTCCGGCGCGGAATCCAACGTCGTCGGCGCGCAGGCCCTGCTCGACGACGTGGCGGCATGGCTCCTGCGAC
This sequence comes from Chloroflexota bacterium, assembly GCA_034666765.1. Classification (GTDB taxonomy): domain Bacteria; phylum Chloroflexota; class Limnocylindria; order P2-11E; family P2-11E; genus UBA4735. Next base: position 3,901 of record JAXDLF010000087.1, on the reverse strand, counting down.
ATCCCGGCGCATGCTCCCTATCGGCGCGGTCTTCGCGTTCATCGGACGTCAACTCGGTCGCATCCTGAGCCTCGCGTTCTCGTGGGCGACGATGGCCCTCTTCGGCCGGGTCCCCGAGGACCGCCAGCTGTTCCTCTCGCTCATGGCCGCCGCGTCGCTGGTCTGGCCGGTCATGCTCGCGGGCATCGCCGTGCCGAGCATCGCGACGTTCCTGCTCGCGTTCGTCACGATCCCGGAGTGGGCCGACCCGTGGGTCCGCCCGGTCATGCTCGGGCTGGCGATCCTCCTGCCCCTCGCCGTCGGGTTCCTCTCGACGAAGCTCACGAACGACCAGCCGGCCGGCGCCGAACGGGTCAGGGAGATCCTGCGGGGCTTTCCCTACGCCGCGGGGCTCTTCGTCGTCCTGCTCTGGATGATGATCCTCGCGCCGCTCACGAACATCCGCGCGATGCTCCGCCGCTGGGAGAGCGATCACGTCGCGATCGCGGTGCAGCCGGGTGGCTACGACACGGTGGTCCGCGACCTGCGCGACGCGCTCGCTCGCGCCAGGGTCGACGTGTCCATGCGGCGGGCCGGCTGGGCCTACGAGCTCCCCGGCCGGGTGCTCGCGCTGCTCGGCGGCAGCCGCGTCGCGGCACTCGTGCCCGAGAAGCTCGCCGTGCTCTACAACTCCGGCGTCGAGGTCGTGATCCATCCGATGGACCTCGCGATCCGGGGGAAAAAGGGGCCGCTGTCGCGGGCCCGCGCGGCGATCGCGCGCGAGCTCACGTTCACCCGCGCGTATCAGACGTGGACCAGGGAAGCGCAGCAGATCGAGGACGCCCTCGCGCGCGCCGCGCGTGGCGAGGGGGATCTGGACGCGATCGCGAGGCGGATCGCCGACACGGAGCTCGACTTCGAGCAGTGGGAGATCCTCTACCGGCTGCTGCTTCAGGTCCGCCTCCGCACGAGCCCGCTCGAGACGGACGCGATCGTGCCCGACGAGGAGCCGATCCCCCCCATCGCGCGCCGGCTCGCGGGCCTACTGGCGGCGTTCCGCTCGCTCTGGCCCCGGCGCCGTCAGCGCGCCTCGACGCGCGCCGGCTGAGCCGCGTTGTTCGCGTAGCCGAGGGGATCGTGGCGGTTCACCAGGCCCTGGACCTCGCCCGTCGAGTCGGTCGCTCGCGCGACGAGCTCGAACGCGCCGGCTGACGGCGTCCAGTCGGCGTGCCACTGACGCCACGCGGCCGGTCCCGCGGGCGCCTCGAGCCGCGCGTCGCCCCACGACGTGCCCCCGTCCGTCGAGAGCTCGACGCGCGCGATCCCGCCCTGCCCCGACCACGCGTAGCCGCGGACCCGCACCGCTTCGGCGGCGCGCACGGTCCCCAGCGGCGAGGTGATCACGGCCCGCGGCTTCATCGCGCGCAGTGGCGCGCCGCCGCTCACGTAGCGTGCCGCCTGGTAGAAGCCGCGGAACGGCGTCTCGATGGCGACGATCTCGGCGAGCCACTTGACCGATGCCATGCCGTACCAGGTGGGCACGATGAGCCGCGCGGGCGCGCCGTGCTCGCGCGGGATCGGCGCGCCGTTCATCGCGTACGCCACGAGGACGTCGTCGGCGAGCGCCCGCGACAGGGGCAGCGAGCGCTCGAAGGCGATGCGCGAGCCGACGTCCGGCGGGGTGCCGCCGTCGGCACCGCGGAACAGGATCTCCACCGCCGTACCGGACAGGCCGCTGGGTTCGAGCAGCGCGCGCAGCGGCGCGCCGGTCCACTCCGCCGTGCCCACGGCGCCCAGCCCCCACTGCTCGCCCGGCGCCGGCGGGACCTGGAACGAGCGACCGTTGCCGGCGCACTCGAGGGTGACGGTGGCGGTGCGCGCCGGCAGCGCGCGCAGCTCCGCGAGCGAGACCGTCCGGGCCGCGCGCACCGCGCCGCCGATCGCGATCCGGCCCGGCGGGTCGGGGAACGCGAAGTGGCTGCGCACGTAGTGCCGGCCGGCCGGGGTGATGGGTCCGTCCTGCAGCTCCAGCCGGGTCTCGGCGTTCAGCGGCTCGCGGCTGACGATGAGGCGTTCGTCCAATGGCACTCTCCATACTGAGGCGGTCGTGCGCCGAACGCTGATCGTCCTCGGCGTCATCGTGCTCCTTCTCGTCGCCGGCGTGGGCGCCTACGTCCTCGGCGTCGGGCCCCTCGCGCCGCCGACGGCCGCGCGGTCGGTCGTGTTCGTGGCGATCTCCCGGAGCACCGACGAGGCCGACGCCGACGAGATCGAGGCGATCGATCTGGCTGCCGGCACGCGCCAGCTCTTCACCGTCGCGGACCGCATCACCGCGCTCGCGCTCTCCGCCGACCGCCGCTCGCTGTACGTGGCCCTCGACGGCGGGCGGATCGTCCTCCTCGACGCCACGACCGGCAGCCAATTCGGAGCGGTCGACCTGGGCGGACCGTCGATCGTCTCGCTCGTTCCGACGGCGGACGGCCGCACCCTGTTCGCCGTCGCGGTCACCAATGTCCAAAGCGCCGTTGTCCCGATCGATCTCTCGACGAAGACGGCCGCCGCCGGCATTACCCTGCCGGCCGGCGCCGGCGCGGCCGTCATGAGCGGTGACAGCCTCATCGTCCCGTTCGGAGACCCCGGGCGGCTCCAGGTCGCCTTCATCGACGCGCACGCCCGCACCGTGACGTCGCGCCTCGCGCTTCCCCGTGGCTCGCTCGTCGCCCCAACCGCTTTTCGGATCGGCGACACCCGGACGGGGGTCGTCGCGTACGACGGTGGCCTCGGCGGCGGCACGGGGTTGCGCGTCTACACGGTCACCGATCCGCTGCACTGGACGGACGTCTCGCTCCCGGCCCCGTTCCCCCAGGGCCGCGGCCGCCAGGTGACCGGGATCGGCCTCCAGGCCGCCGCGAGCGCCGGCGGGACGATCCACATCTGTACGACGGCCGGCGCGGATGCGCGCCGTTACGTCGTCGGGACCGACGGGAAGGGCACGGCCGCCGGGAGCGATTGCGGCCCCCTGACCGGGGGTGATCAGGTGCTCATGGCGATGCGCGACCCGGCGCAGCTGCGCGTGCTGGATGACAAGACGGGCAGGACCGTCCGGACACTCCCTCTGGCGGGTGTCCCCGCACGCCTCGTGCACTAGGACGTCCGTACTCCCTCGCGCGGAAGCCCCGAACGGTTGCGCGCACGTAAGGTTTCGACGACAGATGACGATGACGATGGCCCCTCGAGTGAACGAGCTCTCGCTCCTCATGCGTGCCGCGGAGGTGCTGCTGAACGCCGCCACCGACGAGGTGAGCGTGCTTACCCAGGCGACCGAGCTCCTCGGCGAGCAGTTCGGCTACACGATGCGCTACCTCCTGCTGCACGACGCCGAGCGGGACGAGCTGTACGCGGCCGCCGCCGCGGGTGAGGGCAGCGACGACCCGGCGATCCGTTCCTATCGCATGTCCACCGCGCGCGGCCTGACCGGCGTCGCCGCACGGACCCGCACGGTCGTGAACGTCGGCGACGTCTCGGCCGACCCCCGGTACATCTCGGTGGCCCCGGCGTGCCGATCGGAGATCTGCGTGCCGCTCATCGCGCGCGGGGATCTCCTCGGCGTGCTCACCGTCCAGAGCCCGAAAACGGAGGCATACACGCAGCAGGACGAACGGCTGCTCTCGGCGTTCGCGGGGCTCGTGTCGCACGCGCTGATGCATGCCCGCGAGCACGCGTCGCGCCGGAGCGACATCGCCGAGCTCCAGGCGGTCAACGAGGTGGCCCGCCGGGCCGCCCAGCTCGATCGCGACGGCACCCTCCAGACCATCGTCGAGGCGTTCCAACGCGTCACCACGGCCGACTCGACCGCGGTCTTCCTCTGGGACGAGGACACCCAGTGGCTCGAGGTCGCGACCATGGTCTACGACGCCCGGTA
>JAXDLF010000086.1:0-5583 GCA_034666765.1 Chloroflexota bacterium | reverse complement strand
CGGCTGGCGCCGGCCGGACGTCATCTGCCATGCCACCCAGGAGCTCCCCGCGATGTTCGACCTGATCCGAGCCCTCGAGCGACGCCAGGCCGCGTACGTATTGCCGCGCGGCGTGTACTTCCCGGTCGCCGCGCACCCCCGGTACGGGGAGCTGTCACGGCTCAGCGCGGCGGCGATGAAGCGGATCCTGGCCGGCCAGGATGACGCGACGCTCGAGGATCCGGGTCGCCGCGATCCGCGCGACTTCGCGCTCTGGCGGTTCGTCGACGACGGTCCGACGTGGCCGAGCCCGTGGGGCCGTGGCCGTCCGGGGTGGCATCTCGAGTGTTCGGCGATGATCCGCCACCACCTGGGCGACCAGATCGATATCCACGGCGGCGGGGCCGATCTCATCTACCCGCACCACGAGAACGAGATCGCACAGTCGGAGACCGCGAGCCGGAAGCACCCGTTCTCGAGGACCTGGGCGCATGTCGCGGAGATGCAGCTCGGCGGCAAGAAGATGTCCAAGTCCGACGGGAACATGGTGTTCGTCCGCGACGCCCTGAAGGTGACCGACCCGCGCGCGCTCCGGCTCTACCTGCTCGGTCGTCACTACCGCAGGCCATTCGATCACGACGAGGGCCAGCTCGATCGCGCCCGCCTTCGCGCGAAAGCGATCGCCGACACGCTCGGGCGGGGGAAAAGCGGTGCGATCGGCCGCACCGGGGCGGCGCGCGAAGCCCTCGCCGCCCTCGAGGACGACCTCAACGTCGTCCGCGCGATGAAGATCGTGGAGTGGGCCGCGCCGCGCGCCGACGTCACGGGGCGCGCGGAGCTCCGCACCGTCGCGCGGATCGTGGGCGTGCTCTAGGGCAACCCCTAGATCCGCGGGAGTCCGAGCGCGTTGCGTGCCTTCGCGATCTCGGCCTGGAGCTTCGGATCGCTCCAGAACTGACCGACCAGCGCCTGCTGCGCCGTCCAGACCGCCTCGATCGCGGTCTTGTTCGCGGCGCGCGTCTTCGCCGCGTCGCCGGCCTGCGCCGCAAGAGACGCGAACGCGTCGAGCGCGGTCTTGAGGGTCGCGTCGGCGGCCTTCGCCTTGAGCGTCGCCGACACGGCGTCGAAGCGCTCGCCCTTCGCGCGGTTCGCGCTTGCCGCGGCGCCCGACAGGTCGCCGGCCACCCAGCGCGGCAGGCTGGCGCGCAGGTCGGCCTCGATCGCGGACAACGCGGCGACCTGCGTGACGTCTTCGGCGGAGAACGCCGTTCTGGTCACATCGGCGTTGCGTGCGGCGACGTTCACGAGGTTGAGCCCGTAGTTGTAGCGCTCGGTGAGCGCGTCCACGAGCGGCGCGAGCTCGGCCGCGGGACGCTCGGCCTTGAACGCGCCGTCCGCCGTGCTCTTCGCGGCGCCGATCTCGGCGAACGCATCCGTCGAGCGGTGCAGCAGCGGCTCGGCGTTGGCCCAGTCCTTCTGGAAGATCGCGTACTGCGCCTTCGCCGTGGCGAGATCGCCCGCCTTGAGGGCCGGCGACACCTGCCGGAGGCTCGCCCGGGTCATTCGGATCGCCGCGACATCATCGAAGAGCGGGCTGATCGCGGGTCCCTCCGCCGACAGGCGGATCACCTGGTCGTACTTCGCGAGCATCTGGTCGAGCAGGGGGACGAGGGTTGCGGCGCTCGGCTGCGCGACGCCGAGGGCGGCCTGGACCTTCGTCTCGAGCTCGGTCTCGAGCTCGCCGTAGAGCTGCCGCGAGCGGAAGTTGGTGTAGACCTCGACGCCGTTCCAGGCGGCGTTGTACCCGACGAACGCCTGCTTCGCGGCGGCGAAGTTGCCCGCTCTCACGAGCTCCTGCGTGGCGACGATCGTTGGCCGCACCGCGCTGACGAGGGCGACCTCCGTGGCGTTGCGCTGCGGCGCCGCGGAGGCGCCGCCCTGCGCGGCGGGCGACACGCTTCCGCACGCCGTCACGCCGAGCGCCAGCGCGCCGGCGACGAGCAGCCCCGACAGGCTCCGGATCACGCGAATCTCCTCACGCGTTCTGTGCCGGTGCGAGGCGCATCGCGAGGCGACCGCGCAGGATCACGGCCGCCCCGGCAAGGACGAGCAGGACCTGCGGGATGGTGGTCGCCCAGGTCGGATACATGCCGAAGAAGTCGAGGGCCGGGAGGTAGCCGGCGCTGCTCGAGCCGAGGATGCCCGCGACCTGCAGCGCGTGGACGCCGGTGCCGACGAACTTGAAGCAGAGGTAGAACACCAGGATGCTCGCGACCGTGAAGAACGGCCGCATCGGGACGCGGACTCCGGCGACCGTCATCAGCACGGTCACGGCCGCGAGTCCGGCGGCGCCGATCGCCAGGCCCGCGAGCAGGTCGGTCGTCGTGATGCTCGCCGCCATGCCGAGATAGAAGAGGACCGTCTCGCCGCCTTCGCGGAAGACCGCGAGGAACGCGAGCAGCGCCAGGCCGAAGAGGCCCCCACTCGTCAGCGCCGCGGTGGTCCGTTCGGTCACGTACCGTCGCCATCCGGCCAGGCTCGACTTGTCGTGGAGCCAATAGCTGACGTAGAGGAGCATGGCCGCCGCGAAGAGACCGGTGATCCCTTCGATGAGCTCCCGGTTCTCCGCGGTGATGAGCCCGCTCACGAGGACCTGAAGCGCGACGCCGAGCGCGACGCTCGCAGCGAGCCCCGCGGCCGCGCCGGACCAGACCCACCGGCGTTTGTCGCCGTTGCCGGACTTCAGCAGGAACGTCGACAGCGCGACGAGGACCAGGATCGCCTCGAGGCCTTCGCGGAGCAGGATGATCGCGGCGTCGAAGACGCCGTAGTGCGCCGCTGCCTCGAACGGCCGCAGCCGCTCGGTCATTCGACCGAGGGTCGCGGCGGTCTCGGGCGAGTGCTGCGCCGCCTGCGTCGCGGCGAGGGCCATGTCGATCTCCGACTGGCGATACGCCTCCGCGGAGCGGGTCTTGATCTCGCCCTCCACGTCGAGCCAGGTGTCCTGGAACTGCGCGATCTCCGTCGCTGCCCCCGTCCAGTTGCCGCTGGCGGCGGCGGCGCGGGCGTCGGCCAGCGCTCGGAGGAGCGTCGTCACCGTTGGCTTCGTGGCGCTCCCGGGCTGGGGCGCCGCGGCACCCGACGGGTCCACGACGACCTCACCGTTCACGAACTGCGTCTGCGCGCGGTCGAGTGCGCTGAGCGCGGCGACGACCGCGGCGGCGTCGGCCGGCCTGCGCGCGAGCGCCGCATCCACGCCGCCCATAAGCCGTTCGATGATCCGGTAGGCATCGCGCGAGCGGTCTCGGATGCCGTCCTCGATTTGGAACCACGTGCTCTCGTAGCCGCGGTACTCGCGCTCCGCGGTCCCGAGGTCGCCGGCCCGCGCCGCGACGAGCGCCCGGCGCACCCCGAGGTTCGCGGCGCGCAGATCGTCCTCGGGGCCCGCGGCCGCGACGGCCGTGGCGAGCACGGTGCCGACGAGCATCGCGACGAGCCCGGCAATGAATGCGCTTTTCTTCAGTGTCTCTCGCCCCTTCTGCTCGTACTAAGTGTGTACTTACTGCCCGATAATGATGATGCTATCCACCGTGCGGATGTCAAGACCTGAAGTCGGATGGCGGGCTGGCTACGATGCGACCGTGCCGAAAACAGCCGACGACGCGGGCGCCGACGTCTCCGGGACGGTCGGGCGATATCTGGAGGCGATCTTCTACATCGACGGGGAAGGGGAGGTCGTGCGCGCGTCGCGCCTGGCCGAATGGTTGGGCGTGTCGCAGCCGACCACCGGCGCGGCCATCCAGCGGATGGTGCGGGACGGACTCCTGAAGATGGGACCGGCACGCGAGCTTCAGCTCACGAAGAAGGGACGCCACGTCGCCGCGGGGATCGTCCGCCGGCACCGCATCGCCGAGCGCTGGCTCGCCGACGTGCTGAAGTTCGACTGGCTCCAGGCCGACATCGAAGCGAGCCGCCTGGAGCACGGGATGTCGATGGAGGTGGCGGACCGGCTCCATACGCTCATCGGCAAGCCCGCCACGTGCCCGCACGGCAACCCCATCCCCGGGGTCGTGGCGGAGCGCCGGCCCGAGCGGATGCTCGCGGGCCTGGGGCCGGGTGAATCGGCGCGGCTCGTGCGCGTCTCCGAGGTCGCCGAACACGATGCGCCCGAGCTGTTGCGCTTCCTGACCGAGCATCGCTTCACGCTGAACGGCCGCGTCGAGATGATCGAAGCGAGCCGTGGTGCCGGGACGGTCACCGTCGCCGTCGGCGGGCGCCGTGTCTCGATGTCGAACGAGGTCGCGCGGAGGATCTGGGTCGCCGCGGGTTAGAGCGGCGCGAACCGCGCGGTGAAGTGCCGCAGCTGCGGCGGCTCGGACACGATCGCGTAGCCCCGCAGGGACGGCGCACGCTTCGCGACCTCGGCGACGACCTCGATCACGTAGTCGATGTGGCTCTGGGTGTAAGTCCGGCGGGGGATCGCCATCCGCACGAGCTCCATCGCCGAGGGCGCCTCGTTCCCGTCCGGATGCCGCCCGAACATGACGCTGCCGATCTCGACCGTGCGGATGCCGCCCGCTTCGTAGAGCGCGATCGACAGGGCCTGGGCCGGATACGCGAGCGGCGGGATGTGGGGGAGCATCGCGCCGGCGTCGATGTACACCGCGTGCCCGCCGGCCGGCTTCACGATCGGCACCCCCGCGCGGTCGATCGCGTCGGCGAGGTACTCGGTCGAGCGGATCCGGTACCGCAGGTAATCCGGCTCGACGCACTCCTTCAACCCCTGCGCGATCGCCTCGAGGTCGCGGCCGGCGAGGCCCCCGTACGTCGGAAAGCCTTCGGTGAGGATGAGCAGGTTGCGGCAGCGCTCCGCGAGCGCGTCGTCGTTCATCGCCAGCCAGCCACCGATGTTCGCGAGCGGATCCTTCTTGGCGCTCATCGTCATCCCATCGGCGAGCGCGGCGATCTCGCGCACGATGTCGGGCACGGCCTTGTTCGCGTACCCCGGCTCGCGGGTCTTGATGAACCACGCGTTCTCCGCGAAGCGGCACGCGTCGAGGAACAGCGGCACGTGATGGCGGTCGCAGAGCGCGCGGACACCGCGCAGGTTCTCGAGCGATACGGGCTGCCCGCCGCCCGAGTTGTTCGTGATGGTCACCATCACGACCGGGACGTCCGACGCTCGCGCGGTCAGGAGCGCGTCGAGGGCCTTCAGGTCCACGTTGCCCTTGAACGGATGGATGAGCCCGGGCGTGCGGCCTTCGGCGATCACAAGATCGACGGCCTCGGCGCCGGTCGCTTCGATGTTGGCGCGCGTCGTGTCGAAGTGCGTGTTGTTCGGGATGACCTTGCCCGGGCCGGCGATGGCCGAGAAGAGGATCCGCTCGGCCGCGCGACCCTGATGCGTGGGGATCACGTGGGTGAACGGGAAGAGCTCCTGGACCGCCGCGAGGAACCGGAACCACGACGGCGAGCCCGCGTAGCTCTCGTCGCCGTGCTGGATCGCGGCCCACTGGTCGCGGGACATCGCGCCGGTCCCCGAATCGGTGAGGAAGTCGATGAGCACGTCTTCCGCGTGGAGGTTGAACAGGTTGTAGCCGGCCT
>JAXDLF010000085.1:0-45761 GCA_034666765.1 Chloroflexota bacterium | reverse complement strand
GGATCTGCTCGCAGCTCACCTGGTGGAGGCCTGACGGACGGTTGAGGTGATAGTGCATCTCGAGCCCCGGCGCCTGTCCCTCACGGTGCCGATCGGCGAGCACGACGATCGCGCGCGACGGGTGCCGGGTGGCCAGCTCGTCGATGGTGGTGGCCGCCCGCCGCGCGTGCGCGTCGCGCGTCGCGAACACGACGAGGTTGAGCACCGACGCGCGCGCGACCGGCACCCCCTGCTCCTTGGCGTGCGCGCCCATCGACCGGCGCATGCGCGCGAGCTCGCGCTCCAGCGCGGCAACCCCGTCGGCCCGCGCGCCCCAGACGGCCTCGTCGATCTCCTGGATCGTCATGGCTTGCGCCAGGCGCGGCCATCGCGCGCGATGAGGAGGTCGGCCTCGGTCGGTCCCCATGTGCCGGCGGGGTAGATCGGCAGATCGCCCCCCTGGCCCTCGGCCCACGAGCGCGCGATGGGATCGACGAAGCGCCACTGCTGCTCGACCTCGTCCTGGCGCGTAAAGAGCGTCGCATCGCCGCGGAGCGCATCGATGATCAGCGTCTCGTAGGAGTCGGGCGCGTCGACCATGAATGACGCGCCGTACACGAAGTCCATGTTCACCGAGCGGATCCGGATGCCCTGGACCGGGACCTTCGCCCCGAATTTCAGGGAGATCCCCTCGTCGGGCTGGATTCGCAGGACCAGGGCGTTCGGCTCCATGCCCTCGGCGGCCTCGCGCGAGAACACGGCGTGCGGGGCGGCGCGGAACTGGATCGCGATCTCGGTCGTGCGCTTCGGCAGGCGCTTGCCGGTGCGGAGGTAGAAGGGCGTCCCCTCCCAGCGCCAGTTGTCGACGTACGCGCGGATCGCGACGAACGTCTCGGTCGTCGAGTCCGGCGGGATGCCGTCCTCCTCGCGGTACCCACGCACCGGCGTCCCCTCGATGAAGCCCGGCCCGTACTGCCCCCGGACGACGTGCGTCTCGGTGTCGGCCGACGAGATCGGCCGGATGGCCCGCAGGACCTTGAGCTTCTCGTCGCGCACGGACTTCGCGTCGAACGAGACCGGCGGCTCCATCCCGACGAGTGCCACGAGCTGCAGCAGGTGGTTCTGCACGATGTCCCGAAGCGCGCCGGCCTGGTCGTAGTACGCGGCGCGCTCCTCGATCCCGAGCGACTCGGCCACGGTGATCTGGACGTGGTCGACGTACTGCCGGTTCCAGATCGGCTCGAAGATGCCGTTCGCGAACCGGAGGACGAGGATGTTCTGGACCGTCTCCTTGCCGAGGTAGTGGTCGATCCGGAAGATCTCGTCCTCGCTGAACGCGCCCTGCAGCTTCTCCGACAGCGCGATCGCGCTCGCGAGGTCGTGGCCGAACGGCTTCTCCACGACGACGCGCGCGTTCACGTTCTCGGTCAGGCGATGCTCCTTCAGCATGTCGACGATCGGTCCGTACGCCGACGGCGGCGTCGCCAGGTAGAAGAGCCGGTTCCCGTTCGTCCCGGTCCGGACGTCGATGTCGGCCAGCGTCTCCCGCAACGTCTCGTACCCCGCGTCGTCCTTCGTCGACACGTAATGCACGCGTTCGGCGAAGCTGGCCCAGACGTCCTCGTTGATGGGCTTCGTGCGGGAGAAGCGCGCCAGATCCGCGCGGAGGCTCTCGCGGAACTGCTCGGTCGTGAGTGGCGCGCGCGCGGCGCCCACGACCGCGAACGCCGCCGGGAGCAGTCGCTGGAGGGCCAGGTTGTAGAGGGCCGGCACGATCTTGCGGGCGGTGAGGTCGCCGGTGGCGCCGAAGATGACGAGGGCGGACGGCTGGGGGGTCCGTGCGATGCGCGGCCCCGCCCGGAGGGGATTGGCGAGCGGGGGCGCGGCCGTCATGCCGGCTCCCGGCTCATTCGGTCTTGACCTCGTGCCCGCCGAACTGATTCCGGAGGGCCGCCGCGACCTTCATCGCGTAGCTCTCCTCCTGCCGCGAGCTGAACCGCGCGAACAGCGAATGCGCGAGGGCGGTCATCGGGACGTCGTGCGCGATGGCCTCCTGGATGGTCCACCGGCCCTCGCCGGAGTCGGCGACGTAGCCCTTGATCCGAGCGAGATCGCTGCCCTCGGCCTCGAAGGCACGCTCGGCGAGCTCCAGCAGCCATGATCGGACCACGCTGCCCTGGTTCCAGACCTGCGAGACCTTGCGCAGGTCGAGCTGGAACTCGCTCGCGTGCAGCAGCTCGAAGCCCTCGCCGTACGCCTGCATCATCCCGTACTCGATGCCGTTGTGGACCATCTTCGTGAAGTGTCCCGCGCCGCTCTTCCCGAAGTGGGCCCAGCCGTTCGGCGGCGCGAGCGTGTCGAGGAGCGGCGTGACCATCGCGACCGCGTCGGCCTGACCGCCGACCATCATGCAGTAGCCGAGCTTCAGCCCCCAGATCCCGCCGGACACGCCGATGTCGAGATAGCGGAAACCCTGCGCCGTGTATTTCTCGGCGCGCCGCTGCGAGTCGTGGAAGTTCGAGTTGCCGCCGTCGACGAAGACATCGCCCGGGCTCGCGTACGCCGCGAACTCCTCGAGCGCCTCGTCGGTGACGTTTCCCGCCGGGACCATCGACCAGAGGATCCGCGGCGGCTTCAGCTTGGAGACCATCTCCTGGATCGAGTACGCGGGCACGGCGCCGTGCTGGACCGCCTCGTCGACGGGGCCGCGACTTCGGTTCGCCGCGACGACCCGGTGCCCGCCCTGGGCCAGCCGAGTCGCCATGTTGCCGCCCATGCGACCGAGCCCGTAGATGCCGATCTCCATACGTGCACTCCCCGTTCGTCGGCGGACCCGACAGGCGTAGGGTAATTCCATGGCCACGGCCACCCAGTCAGCGACGACGGTCGACCTCCATCGCGAGCTCGCGCGGCAGCTGCGCGCCGATTCGATCCGCTGCTCGACCGCGGCGGGGTCGGGCCATCCGACGTCGTCGCTGTCCGCGGCCGATCTCATCGCCGTCCTGGTCGCCGGCCATCTGCGCTACGACTGGTCGAAGCCCAAGGATCCGGCGAACGATCACCTCATCTTCAGCAAGGGCCACGCGTCACCGCTCTACTACGCGATGCTCCGCGCGGCGGGCGCCATCGACGACGCGGAGCTGATGACGTTCCGGAAGCTCGGCTCGCGGCTCGAAGGCCATCCCACGCCGATCCTCCCCTGGACCGACGTCGCCACCGGCTCGCTCGGCCAGGGCCTGCCGATCGCGGTCGGCGAGGCGCTCGCCGCGAAGCGGCCGCTGAACGCCCCGTTCCACGTGTGGACGCTGACCGGCGACAGCGAGCTGGCCGAGGGCTCCATCTGGGAGGGCCTGGACCATGCCGGCCACGAGGGCCTCTCGAATTTCACCGCGATCTTCGACATCAACCGGCTCGGCCAGCGCGGTCCGACGGAGCTCGAGTGGAACGTCGACGCGTACGCCGCACGGGTGAAGGCCTTTGGCTGCGATCCGATCGTGATCGACGGCCACGATCTCGTGGCCATCGACGACGCGCTCGGTCGCGCGCGGCGCGCGGAGCGGCCGACGGTGATCGTGGCCAAGACCGTGAAGGGCAAGGGCGTCTCGTTCCTGGAGGACAAGGAGGGCTGGCACGGCAAGGCCCTCGACGCCGAGCAGGCGAAGCAGGCCCTCGCGGAGCTCGGAGCCGGGCCGTCGCGGACCTTCCCGACGCTGAAGCCCGACCCGTGGACGCCGCGACCGATGCCCGCGCCGAAGAAGCCCGAGCTCAGGACGTACACCGAGCCGCTCGCCACGCGCAAGGCGTACGGCGAGGCCCTGGCGGCGCTGGGCGCGGCGCGCGCCGACGTCGTCGTCCTCGACGCCGAGGTCAGCAACTCGACGCACGCCGAGGACTTCAAGAAGGTGGCCCCGGATCGCTTCTTCGAGATGTAGATCGCCGAGCAGCAGATGGTCGCCGCGGCGGTCGGCATGCAGGTCCTCGGGCTCGTGCCGTTCGCCTCGACGTTCGCCGCGTTCCTGACCCGGGCGTACGACTTCATCCGGATGGGCGCGATCTCCCAGGCGAACATCCGGCTCTCCGGCTCGCACGCCGGCGTGTCGATCGGCGAGGACGGCCCATCGCAGATGGCCCTCGAGGACCTCGCGATGATGCGCGCGGTCTTCGGGAGCACCGTCCTCTATCCCTGCGACGCGAACCAGACCGCGCGGCTCGTCGCGCTCATGGCCGACCGCACGGGCATCAGCTACATCCGCACGACCCGCGAGAAGACCCCGATCCTCTACCTCGACGGGCTCGACGACTTCCGCATCGGTGGCTCACGCATCGTCCGCGGCGGCGGCGCCGACGACCAGGTCGCGGTCGTCGCCGCGGGCATCACCGTGCACGAGGCGGTCAAGGCCATCGATTCGCTGCAGGGCGCGGTCAAGGTGCGCCTCATCGATCTCTACTCGGTCAAGCCCATCGACTCGAAGGCCATCGCCGACGCGGTGCGAACCACCAAGGGGCGCCTCGTCGTCGCCGAGGACCACTGGCCGGAGGGTGGCATCGGGGACGCCGTCCTGGCCGCACTCGCGGCGGCCGGGATGAGCGACCAGCTCGGCCACTTCGTCCATCTCGCCCCGCGGCGGATGCCCGGTTCCGGCAAGCCGGCGGAGCTGCTGGCCGCCGCGGGTATCGACGCGGCCCATATCGCCGACGCGGTGCAGGGGCTCGCCCGCTAGCCGTCCGGCGCCGAACCGCATGGCATCATTGACCATGACGCGGAAGGGGAGTGCCAGTGGACATCACGATCGTGCTGATCGTCATCGTCGTCATCCTCGCGCTGTTCCTCATCACGACGTACAACCGCCTGATCACCCTGCGGCAGCGGGTGAAAGAGGCCTGGTCGGACATCGACATCCAGCTGAAGCGGCGCCACGACCTCATCCCGAATCTGGTGGAGACGGTCAAGGGCTACGCCGCCCACGAGCGCGGAACCTTCGAGGCCGTCACGAACGCGCGGGCCCAGGCGGTCGCCGCCGGCGCGTCCGGGTCGCCGCAGCAGATGGCCCAGGCCGAGAACGTCCTGACCGGCGCGCTGCGCTCGCTCTTCGCCGTGGCCGAGAACTACCCGCAGCTGCAGGCGGTGCAGGAGTTCAAGGATCTCTCCGAAAACCTGACCGCGACGGAGGACAAGATCGCGTTCGCCCGCCGCTTCTACAACGGCAACGTCCGCGACTACAACACCGCGCTCCAGACGTTCCCGACGAACATCCTCGCCGGCGTGTTCGGATTCACGGCCGAGCAGTACTTCGAGCTCGCGGACCAGGCGGAGCGCGAGGTCCCGCAGGTGAAGTTCAGCTAGCGGGATGACCCAGAGTCCGGGCCAACGCTTCGTCCCCCGCGTCTCGATGTACGACGCGCAGGCGCAGAACCGCTGGCGCACGGTCCTGCTCATCGCCGCCTTCACCCTGATCGTCGTCGCCATCGCGTTCGTGTTCGGAGACATCCTCGGCGGCAACGCCACCGCCGGCATCGCGGCCGTCCCGCTGGCGATCCTGTTCTCGGCAGGCACGTCGCTGTTCTCGTACTTCGCCGGCGACAGGCTCGTCCTGGCCCAGAGCCGCGCGCGCGAGGTGCCGGAGGGCGAGGAGAAGGTCCTGCGCGACGTCGTCGAGTCGCTCGCCATCGGCCTGGGCATTCCGGTGCCGAAGCTGTACGTCATCGAGGACCCCGCGCCGAACGCGTTCGCCACCGGCCGCGACCCGAAGCACGCGTCGGTCGCGGTCACGCGAGGGCTCCTCGAGACGATGGATCGGTCGGAGCTCGAGGGCGTCATCGCGCACGAGCTGTCGCACGTCGGCAATCGCGACATCCGGGTCATGCTCCTGGTGACCGTCCTGGTCGGCACGGTCGCGCTCCTGTCCGACTGGCTGCTTCGCTCGATGTGGTGGGGTGGGCGATCGCGCGACCGGGATCGCGGCAGCGGCGGCGGGATCCTGCTGATCGTCGGGCTCGTGCTCGCGATCCTCACGCCGGTCATCGCGACCCTCATCCAGCTCGCGGTGTCCCGCCAGCGGGAGTACCTCGCCGACGCGTCCGGCGCGTTCCTCACGCGGTATCCGCAGGGTCTCGCGAGCGCCCTGCGGAAGATCGCCGCGGATCCACACGTCCTGGCCGTGGCGAACAAGGCCACGGCGTCGCTGTACATCGCGAACCCGCTCAAGGACCATCCGTTCCAGTTCGACCGGCTGTTCGACACCCATCCACCGATCGAGGAGCGCATCAAGCGGCTCGAAGCGATGGGATGAGCGGGGAGACCGCCCCGCCGCGTCCACCCGAACCGGACCGCTCCCTGATCTACGCCATCACCGTCTCGCTCGTGCTCCTCGTCGTGGCCATCACCGCCGGCGTCGGCGCGTCGCGGGTCCTGCGCCCGGCCCCGACCGCGAGCCCGTCTCCGTCCTCCGCTCGGTCGAGTCCGACTCCGACCGAGCCCCCCTCGACGGAACCGTTGGTGTTCACCCAGGCGCTCTCGGCCGGCTGTGCGGCGGGCGATGCCGTGTACGTCGTCTCGGATGGCGGCGGCATCGGCCGCTTCCAGTTCGATCGCTGGCAGCTCATCGACCCGATCGCGCGGTCGCTCGTGGCGGCGACCTGCCAGGGCGACGTCCTGACCGCCGTCGGCGGTGGCGGCCGGGTGGTGACGATCGACGATCGGGCCCAGACCATCGCCTCCGACGCGGTCGGATTCGAGGACTTCCTCGGCGTCGCGCCGCTCGGGGATGGGGTCCTCGTCGTCGGCCGGTCCGGCGTCGTGGAACGGCAGAGCGCCGGCGGGTGGGGCAGGTACGCGGCGGGTATCGAGGAGGACCTCTACGCCGTCGCGGCCTTCAGTCCCACGTCGGCGTGGGTCGTCGGCGCAGGCGGGATCTCGTACCGGCTGGAGGCGGGCGGCTGGCGACCGGTCGCGACCGGCGCGACGGCGACCCTCCGCGCGGTCGCCGCCCGCGCGGTCGACGACGCCGTCGTCGTCGGTGACGACGGGACCGTCCTGGTGTGGACGGGCGCGTGGACGCGCGTCGACGCCCAGCTGCACGTCGCCCTGCGCGCGGCCCTGCGGGTCGGCGACGTCACGTACATCGCCGGCGATCAGGGCACGCTCCTGCGGTTGACCGGGGCCCCGGCGTCACCGGCGTTCGCCCGGATCGACCTGGGCGCGACCTGCACCCTGCGCGGCCTCTTCAGTCGCGGCAGCGAGGTCTGGGTTGTCGGCTCGGATGGCGGGCGGGCGGCCGTCTGGCGGATCACGCAGGGCGCCGTCTTTCACTGGGGGGAATGCCCCTAGCGCCAGGCGGGACCGGCGCATAATCCCGTCGTCCAAGCACTGGCGGGAGGATGACCATGCGGAGGCTCTCAGCGGTCGCGCTCGTCGCGGCCTTCGTCATCGCGGCCTGTGGTGGCGGGGGGACCGGCGGAGGCGCCGCGGCCAGCGGCAGCGCGGCGGTCACGGTGAACGTCCCGGATACCGTCAAGCTCGCGGCCGCGCTCCCGCTCACCGGGGCGGACTCCTCGATCGCCAAGATCATGAAGGACAGCTACGAGCTGTACTTCAAGCAGCTCAACGACGCCGGTGGGCTCCAGGTCGGCAACAAGAAGGTCAAGTTCGACCTGAAGATCGAAGACAACAAGGGCGACGCCGCCGTGAGCGGCCAGCTCTACGAGAAGTTCATCACCCAGGACAACGTCGATCTCCTGCTCGGCGGCTACAACACGACCATCACGACCCAGGAGGTGAAGGTCGCCAACCGGTACAAGATCCCGTACGTCGGCGGAGGCGGCGCGTCCTCGTCGATCTACGTCGACAATGTGTGGGCCGTCGGGGTGCTCGCCTCGATCGAGAAGCTCGCGGCGACGCAGCTCGACTTCATCAAGACCCAGCAGGACGCCAGCAAGCTCCCGAAGCCGCTGAAGATCGCCGTGGCCTACGAGAACAGCTCGCACGGCAAGGAGTTCCTGAAGGGCATCCAGGACGGTGAAAAGGCCGCGCCGGATCGGTTCAAGGTCGTCTTCAACGAGACCTTCGATCTCAACGGCAAGGACTACACCTCGCTTCTCAACAAGGTGAAGGACGCGAACGCCGACGCCTTCATGATCGACGCCCGCGTCGCCGACTACATCACGATGCAGACCCAGTACAAGCAGCTCGGGATGTACCACCCGTACCTGACCTACGGTCCGCGAGGCCCGGAAAAGGCCGCCCGCGACGCGCTGAAGGACTCGAGCGACTACATCACCGCGGCCACGTGGTTCGACAGCCTGATGCCCGGCGACACGATCAAGAAGTGGCTCGATGTCTTCAAGGTCACCGGTGACTCGCCCGAGTGGTACGCGGCCTCGGCGTGGGAGTGCGCGCGGATCCTCACCGGGGCGATCCAGAAGGGTCTGACGGTCGACAAGCAAAAGATCCACGACATCCTGTTCAGCACGAGCTGGGATGGCTCGCTGTTCCCGAGCGGCACGATCAAGTTCGGACCGACGGGCCAGGCGAACAACGACTACGTCATGACCCAGAACACGCCCGGAGGGAACCGGATCCTCATCTGGCCAAAGGATCTCCAGACCGGCACGGCGACGATGCCGCTCCCGAAGAAGTAAGCGACTAGATGCGCCTCGTCGAGGCGCTCATCAGCGCGCTGTTGGTGGCGGGCCTGTACGCGACCATGTCGTACGGGCTCGCCCTCATCTACGGCGTGATGAAGATCATCAACCTGGCGAACGCCGGCGTCATGATGCTCGGCGCGTTCACCACGTTCTTCCTGTGGCAGGGATTCGGCCTCGACCCGTTGGTCTCGGTGATCCTGGTCGCGCCGCTGTTCTTCGCCGTCGGCGCGATCATCGAGGTGGTCTTCGTCCGCCGTGTCCTGAACGAGAAGCCGGTGATCTCGCTGCTGCTCCTGTTCGGGATCCTGCTCGTCATGCAGGCCGGCGCAAGCCTGTTCCTGGGCGGCGACGTGCGCTCCGTGCGGCCGGTGTACATCCAGGAAGTCATCCGCGTCGGCGACATCGTCATCGCGTACAACCGGCTCCTCGTCTTCATCGCGGGCGTGATCATCCTCATCGCTCTCGAGTTCTTCCTTCGCCGCACGTTCACCGGCCGGGCGATCCGGGCCCTCGCGCAGGACCGGGACGCCTGCCGGCTGGCCGGCATCGACGTGCGCCGGGTCTCGATGATCGCCTTCGGGCTCGGCACGGCCCTGGCGGCCGTCGCGGGCTCCCTCCTCACGGCCGTGTTCCCGTTCGACCCGGTCAATCCGTACGGGATCTTTCAGCTCAAGAGCTTCACGATCATCGTGCTCGGCGGCCTCGAGTCGATCCCCGGCGTGGCCGCCGCCGCGTTCGTCCTTGCCGCCGCGGAGAACCTGACGGTGACGCTGTCGAAGCCGCAGCTCGAGAACCTCGTTTCGTTCGTCCTCCTGGTCGTCGTGCTCGTCGTCATGCCGGGCGGCCTGGCCGCGCTCATCCGGAGGCGCCGGGTCGCGTGACGCGCTGGTGGTCGCGGTACTCGAAGCGCGCCCTCGTCACCGGGCAGGTCGGACTCGTGCTCGCGGTCGCCATCGCGATCGCGCTCATCCCGGTCCTCGACGAGCGGTCGTTCAACCTCCAGCGGATCACGTTCTTCCTGCTCTGGTACGCGATCCTCGCGTCGTCCTGGAACATGATCGGCGGCTACGCCGGCCAGATCTCCTTCGGCCACGCCGCGTTCCTCGGGATGGGTGCGTACGTCACCGGGATCCTGTGGTCGCAGCTCAGGTGGGACCCGCTCGTCACGCTGCCGGTGGCCGGACTCGTCGCCGCGGGCTACGCGGTCCTCGTGGGCATTCCGACGCTTCGGTTGCGCGGCCCGTACTTCGCCATCGCCACCATCGGGGTCGGGGAGGCCACGCGGCTGTTCTTCGTGAATTTCGACGACATCTTCGGGGTCACCCTGACGAAGGGCGTGACCGGCATCTCGCTGCCCAGCTACGACCCGGTGATCGTCCACTACGCCACCGTCGTCGTGTTCGTCCTCGTGATGCTCACGACGATGTGGATCCGCGCCGGCCGCTTCGGGCTCGGGCTCTTCGCGATCAACATGGATCGCGACGCCGCGGAGACCGCCGGGGTGCCGACCGCGCGGCTCCAGGTGCTGGCCCTGGCGGTGTCGGCGTTCTTCGCGGCGACCGCCGGGAGCCTGTACGCGGCGCGCCAGCAGTTCCTCGATCCCTCGTCCATGTTCGGCTTCGACAAGTCCATCGCCCTCGTGCTCATGCCCGTCGTCGGCGGCCTCGGGACGGTGTGGGGCCCGGTCTTCGGCGCGATCCTCTATTCGGCCGTGCAGGACCGGATCAGCTCCATCGTCAACAACCCATACCTCCCGGCGCTGATCTACGGGGTGCTGCTGGTGCTGATCGTGATGTTCGAGCCCCGTGGCATCGCGGGGCTGCTCGGGCGCGGCAGCACGTACGCGCGAAAGCTCGTGATGCCGAAGGATGCCGAGCCGTGACCGCGGGCGAGCCGCTCCTGGTCGGCCGCGGCGTCACCCGGCGCTTCGGTGGCCTCGTCGCGGTCAACGCCGTCGACGTCGACGTGCGTGAAGGAGAGATCTTCGGCCTCATCGGACCGAACGGCGCCGGCAAGACCACGCTCTTTCGGCTGCTGTCCGGCGTCTACCGGCCGAGCGCCGGGTCGATCACGCTCCGCGGGAAAGGGATCGGCGGGCGCTCCGCGCACGCGGTCAACGCGATGGGTATCGCGACGACCCACCAGATCGTCCGTCCGTTCGCCGACATGCCGGTGGAGAAGAACGTGCTCGTCGGGGTCCTCTACGGCCGCGGCCGCCTCCGCGGCCGCGCGGCCGACGCCGAGGTGGATCGCCTGCTCGAGCTCACCGAGCTCGCGCCGCACCGCGCGACGCTCGGCCGGTCGCTGACGCTCGCGCGCCGCAAGCGGCTCGAGGTCGCGCGAGCCCTGGCGACGCGGCCGGACGTGCTCCTGCTCGACGAGGTGGCGGCGGGCCTGAACCCGACCGAGAGCGCGCGGATGGTGCAGCTGATCCGGACGGTACGCGCGTCGGGGGTCACGGTGGTGATGGTCGAGCACGTGATGAAGGCGATCATGTCGCTCTCCGACCGGATCATGGTGATGGACCTCGGCCGCAGGATCGCGCTCGGGACGCCGACCGAGATCGCGAATGATCCGGCGGTCATCAAGGCGTATCTCGGCGAGCGCGCGGTGGCGTCCTGATGAGCGCCGTGCTGGAGGTCCGCGGCATCGCGGCCGCGTACGGCGATGTCCAGGCCCTCTGGGATGTGACGTTCAGCGTGGACGAAGGTCAGGCCGCGACCCTCCTCGGGAGCAACGGGGCCGGAAAGACGACCTCGCTGCGCGTCATCTCCGGGCTCCTTCCCGCGCTCGAAGGCGAGGTGTTGCTGCGCGGCGAGCGGATCAGCGGGCTCTCTCCGCACCGCATCGTCGAGCTCGGGGTCATCCAGGTTCCCGAGGGCCGGCACCTCTGGCCGGACATGACCGTCGAGGAGAACCTGATGCTCGGCGCGTACAGCAAGCGGTCGCGCGGCGATCGCGTCGAGACGCTCCGCAGCGTGTACGCGCTGTTCCCTCGACTCGCCGAGCGCCGCCGGCAGCTCGCCGGGACGCTGTCCGGCGGGGAGCAGCAGATGGCCGCCATCGGACGGGGCCTCATGGGCAAGCCCGCGGTCCTCATGCTCGACGAGCCGTCGCTCGGGCTGGCGCCGATCCTCGTCGACGAGGTGTTCCGGGTGATCCGCGACATCGTCGCGCGCGGGGTCACGGTGCTCCTCGTCGAGCAGAACGTGCATCGCGCGCTCGAGGTCGCGGCGACGGCGAGCGTCATCGAGAACGGACGCGTCGTGCTGTCGAAGGCCGCGAGCGAGATGGCCGACGATCCGAGCGTCCGGTCCGCGTACCTCGGCCTCTAGCTATCCTCGTCGCGGTGACCGATATGCCCCCCGTCCTCTCCCCGGCGTACCGCCTTGTGATCCGGCTCGAGATCGACAATCGGCCCGGCATGTTCGCCGAGGTCGCGCGGACCATCGCCGCGCGGGGCGGCAGCCTTGGCGCGATCGACCTCGTCGAGGCGACGCCGCGGAAGCACGTCCGCGACGTGACGGTCGACGTGCCCGACGAAGCCACCGGCGAGCGGCTCACGGCGGACCTCAAGAGCGTGAACGGGGTCGTCGTCCGATCGGTCTCGGACCGGACGTTCCTGATGCATCTGGGCGGCAAGGTCGCGATGACCGGCCGCGTCGCCGTGCGGAACCGAGACGATCTCTCGCTCGTCTATACGCCCGGGGTCGCACGGGTGTCGCTGGCGATCGCGGCCGACCCCGAGCGATCGTGGGCCCTCACCCAGCGGGCCAACGCCATCGCGATCATCTCGGATGGCACCGCGGTTCTCGGGCTGGGGAACGTCGGGCCGCTGGCCGCTCTGCCGGTGATGGAAGGGAAGTCGCTGCTGTTCGCCGACCTGGCCGGCGTGTCGGCGTTCCCGATCGTCATCCAGCCCGGCACCGTCGAGCAGACGGTCGATGCGATCGCGCGGATCTCCGTGGGCTTCGGCGGCATCAATCTCGAGGACATCGCCGCTCCAGCCTGCTTCGAGATCGAGCGTCAGCTCCGCGAGCGGCTCGACATCCCGGTGTTCCACGACGACCAGCACGGCACGGCCATCGCGGTCCTGGCCGGCCTGCGGAACGCGGCGGCCGTGTGCAACGTGTCGATCACCGATCTGCGTGTCGTCGTCCTCGGGGCCGGCGCCGCCGGCATCGCGACCGCGCGGTTGCTGCGCGTCGCCGGAGCCAAGCACGTCATCGTCGCGGATCGCAAGGGCACGCTCACCACGAAGCGCGCCGACCTCAACGCCGAGAAGCAGGCGCTCGCGCAGGAGCTCGGGTCCGATGCGGCCGTCCGGCCGCTGGCCGAGGCGCTCACCGGTGCGAACGTGCTGATCGGCCTCTCCGGTCCGCGGCTGGTGAGCATCGAGATGATCCGCACCATGGCCCGCCCCCGGATCGTGTTCGCGATGGCCAACCCCGATCCGGAGGTCGACCCCGTCGCCGTCGCGTCGGAGGTCGACGTGATGGCAACCGGCCGCAGCGACTTCCCGAATCAGGTGAACAACGTCCTCGCGTTCCCCGGCGTGTTCCGAGGGCTGCTCGACGCGCGGGCGAGCACGGTCACGACGAACATGGAGCTCGCCGCCGCCGCCGCGCTCGCCGACAGCGTCCCGGCCGCGCTCCGCTCCGCCGAGTACATCCTCCCCTCGGTCTTCGACGCGCAGGTCGTGCCCGCGATGGCCAAGGCGGTGAGCGCGGCGGCGCGCGCCGATGGCGTCGCGCGGCGGACGGACCGCGATGCGGCACCGGGCGCGGGAGGGCGGTCGATCGCCGGGTAGCCCGGCTGGCATCGGCCCTGCAGCGTCGTCCCCGGTGAAGAACCATCGATCCGTGCGTTCGGGCCCGGCTTCGCGGTCCCCGAACGAGCCCCAGTCTCGTTCCGTGCGTTCGGGCCCGGCTTCGCCGGCCCCGAACGAGCCCCAGTCAGGGGAGCCCGAGCACGAGGACGACTCACCGCTGCGGCCCGTCGATGATGCGTTCGACACCCACGCGACCGAATCCGGAGACGTCGTCGTGGACGACCCGGCGGACTTCACCGATCAGCCGCTCACGACCGACGCGACCGAGGTCGTCGAGGACAGCGATGGCGACGAGGTCTTCTTCCCTCCGACCGATCCGGTGCTGCGCGCGGGCGCCGATGGCCAGCCCGAGGTCCTCGGTGGGTTCTCACCGACGGCCGAGCCGCCGACTCCGGAGCGATCGTCCGATGGCCGGATCGGCGACGAGGCGATCGCCGACGCGGTGCGTGACGCGCTCGCGCTGGACGCCTCGACCGCCGATCTGCAGCTCACGGTGGACGTCACCGACGGCGTCGTGCGGTTACGCGGCACGGTGCTGAGCATCGAGGACGCCGAGAACGCGGAGGCGGTCGCGGCCAGCGTCCCCGGCGTCGTCGAGGTCATCGACGAGACGGAGATCAGCTAGTCCGTGCGGCCGGCCCGGCCGTGCCAGCCCCGGCCGAGCCCGTTCGGTGGTCCCTAGCGGCCCTTCCACACGGGCGCGCGTTTCTCCAGGAACGCGGTCACGCCTTCGCGGAAATCCTCTGAGTCGTACGCCAGCCCGACGATGTCCTCGCCCGCGCCGAGCCGCTCGCGCTCCGTCTCGAGGACGCGCAGCACGGCGAGCTTCGTCGCGCGGATCGTCAGCGGCGCGTTCTTGCTGATCCGATCGGCCAGCGCGGTCACGTGGGCCTCGATCCGGTCGAGCGGAACGACCTCGTTGAACGCGCCCGCGGCGTGCACCTCCAGCGCGGTCGCGAGCCGACCGGTGAACAGGAGCTCCTTCGTGAGCGCCGGGCCGATCACCTGGACCATCCGGGCGACGTTGCGGAGCGACAGCGTGTTGCCCACGGTGCGCGCGATGGGGACCCCGAACCGGGCGTTGTCCGCGGCGATCCGGATGTCGCACGCGAGCGCGAGCGCCGCGCCGCCTCCGGCGGCGACGCCCCGGATGAGCGCGATGGTGGCCTTCGGCAGGCGTTCGACGCCGCCGATCGCCCGCTCGATGTGCTTCTCGTAGGCGAGGGCGTCCTCGCGCCCGCGGATCTCACCGACCTTGCGGATGTCGCTGCCGGAGACGAACGCCTCGTCGCCCTGGCCCTGGAGCACGACGACCCGGATCGCGTCGTCCGCGGCGAGATCGGCGCAGATGTCCGCGAGGCTCGCGTACATCTCGTGGGTGAACGCGTTGCGCGCCTCGGGCCGGTCGAACGTCACCCATGCGACCGCCTCGCGCTTCTCGAGCCGGACCGTCATCGGGCCCCGGCCACGAGCGCCTCGATGTCGGCTGCCGGGACGCCCGCCTCACCGAGGACCTCGCGGGTGTGCTCACCCAGCAACGGTGCCGCGCGGCGCATCACCGGTGGCGTGTCGGAGAGATGGAGCGGCGACCCGATCGCGCGCACCGAACCCAGGATCGGGTGGGGCAGGTCCACGAAGAGGCCGCGCTCCAGCAGATGCGGATCCGCGAACACCGTGCCGAGGTCGTTGATCCGCCCGCACGGCACGCCCGCGTCCGAGAGGGCCCGCATCCATTCGTCGGTCGGCTTGGTCACGGTGACGGCCTCGATGATGGACGCGAGCTCGGTCGCGCGCTCGCGACGGCGCGTCGCGTCGACCCATGTCGGATCGTCGCGCAGGCGCTCCAGACCGGTCACCCGGCAGAACGCCGTCCACGTCGGCGGGCTCGTCGCGCCGATGGCGATGTACCCGTCCGCGGTCCGAAACGCCTGGTACGGCGCGGTGACCCGATGCGCCGAGCCGAGCGGGCCGGGGACCTCGCCCGTCGTCAGGTAGACCCCCGACTCCCAGATCGCGAGCGAGACTCCGCTCTCGAGGAGGGAGAGGTCGATCAGCTGGCCCCGGCCGGTGCGGCCCCGGGCGATGAGCGCGGTCGTGACCGCGAAGGCCCCGTACAACGCCGACGCCAAATCGACGGCGGGCACGCCGACCTTGACCGGCGGCCGGCCCGGCTCGCCGGTGACGCTCATCAGGCCGCTCTCGGCCTGGAGGATGAGGTCGAGGCCGGCGCGGTCCCGGTACGGTCCGGTTCGCCCGAAGCCGGTGATCGAGCAGTAGATGAGCCGGGGATACCGCGCCGCGAGCGCGTCGTATCCGAGTCCCAGCCGGTCGAGGGTGCCCGCGCGCAGGTTCTCGATAACCACGTCGGCCGATCCAAGGAGGGCGTGGAACGCCCGCTTGCCGAGCTCCGACTTGAGGTCGATGGCGGCGCTGCGCTTGTTGCGGTCGAGACGGAGGAATCCGGCTCCGTCGGGACTGCCCGGGGCGAACGGCCCGAGCTCGCGCGAGTAGTCGCCGCTCCCGGGCGCCTCGATCTTGACCACGTCCGCGCCCATGTCCGCGAGCAGCGTCCCGGCATACGGCCCGGCCATGTAGTTGCCGAGCTCGAGGACCCGGATGCCGTCAAGCGCCGCGGTAGCCACGGATGACCTCGTCGTAGAAGGCGAGCAGCTGATCGGTCACGTGCGACCAGTCGAACTCGCGCGCGCGCGCCGAGCCTGCGGTGCCGAGCTGGGTGCGCAGTGCGGGTTCGGTCACGAGGCGCTCGAGCGCGCCGCAGAGCGCGTCGACGTCGCGCGGCTCGACGAGCAATCCCGAGACGCTCCGCTGAATGACCTTCTTGTACCCGTGAATGTCACTGGCGATCGCCGCGGTGCCGGCGGCCATGGCCTCCAGGAGGACGATGCCGAACGACTCCTGACCGGTCGACGGCGCGCAGAAGATGTCCGCGGTCTTGTAGAAGCGCGCCTTGTCGACCTCGCTCACCCGACCGGCGAAGAGCACGTCGCCGACGT
The DNA here is from genome assembly GCA_034666765.1 of Chloroflexota bacterium. Classification (GTDB taxonomy): domain Bacteria; phylum Chloroflexota; class Limnocylindria; order P2-11E; family P2-11E; genus UBA4735. Next base: position 29,294 of record JAXDLF010000085.1, on the reverse strand, counting down.
GGTGCTCGTGCACGAACTTTCGCAGGTCGCCCAGCTCCGGTCCGCGGCCGCAGATGATGAGCCGGGTGTCGGGATACCGCTCCTTGAGCTTCGCGTAGGCCCGAACGAGGTACAGCGCTCCCTTCCGCGGCTCGACGCGGCCGACGAACAGGATGTTGGACTTCCCGTCGCGATACTCGGGGAATGGCTTTGCGTTCGAGAAGAAGTCGACGTCGACGCCGTTCGGGATGATGCGGTAGTCGCCCGGGAAGTAGCGCGAGATGAAGTGCCGCGCCGCGCTCGAGACCGCGATGCGTCCGTCGAGCTTGTTCATGTAGCGCTTCGCGATCGGCCGGCCGAGCCAGTAGCTGAACGAGAAGCCGCCGAAGGCGTGGAACGTCGCGACCTGCGGGCAGGTCTTGCGATCGAGGATCTGCGCCGACAGGAGTGGAACGAGCGGCTCGTGGTGGTGGATGATGTCGAACTGCTCGCGATCGAGGATCCGGGTGACGAGGTACTCGAGCCGCGCGGAGAGGGTGATCCGGCCGACGCTGCCGTTGTACGGGACGGCGATGGCCTGCCCGATCTGGATGACGTCCTGCGCCGGGGGGTCGTCGCCCCACGGCGCGGTGATGATGCGCACGTCGTGGCCGCGCCCCCGCAGGTTCGCGTAGGTCTCGCGGATGTTGTCGTTCGCGCCGCCGGGGCGCGGGTACGCGTACGGGCTGACGATCCCGATCTTCATGCCGGCTTCTTTGTCCGCCGCATCCGATGACGCGCGCGCTTGTACGGATCGCGCACCATCGATCGCCACTGCTGCGTCGCGACCCCGTCGAGGTGCTCCCCCAGCGTCCAGCTGCGGCCGTGCGCCCGGGTCGTGCGGGCCAGGATCGCCGCGCGCAGCGCGCCGACGCCGTCCCCGGGGAACTCCGTCCAGGCGGTCCCCACGAGCTTGGCATGGTGCGCGTCGCTCGATCCCGTCTCGGCCACCCGCAGCACGTGCTCGTTGAGCCAGCGCGCCCGGGCGCCGCGGACCCGCCCTGCGTAGCTCGGATTGCGGACCTCGATCGCGTCGACGAACGAGCGGCCGTCGCCGCCGACCGCGAGGGTCCGGAGGGCGCGCTCGCCGATCGAGAAGGTGAGGTAGGAGAGGGGGTGCGGGACGATGGCGATCCCGCCGCCCAGGTGGATGGCCGTGACGGTGTCGGCCAGCGGCCGGAACATCGGGATCTCGTCCTCGACGAACAGCGCCAGGAGGTGACCGGCCCGCGTGGTCACCTCGATGCCGGTCACGACGACGATGGCGGATCCACGCTTGGCCGCGAGGTCGCGGAGCAGGAACGAGCCGCGGATGTCGTCGTGATCGGTGAGGGCGATGATGTCGAGGCCGGCGGCCTCGGCGGCGTCGAGGATCTCATCGGGCGAGTTCAGCCCGTCGCCGAGATCCGAGTGAAGCTGGAGGTCGGCCTTACCCACGCGGGCGACCGTAGCCGAGGGACCTCATCGCCGCCAGACCGCTTCGAATACGGACCACTGCTCGGGCGCGACCCGGATGTGCGGCTCGAGGACCTCGGCCCACCGCCGCACGCCCTCGCGCACGTCGGCGTCGCGGTCGCCGGTGTGCGGCAGCTCCAGCTCCGGCTCGAACACCGCGCGCAGGACGTCGCCGTCGCGATGCGCGAACGCCGGGATCAGCGCCGCGCCGGTGCGGAGTGCGAGCACGATGTGCGCGGACGGAAGGAGGGCCGGCCGGCCGAAGAACGGCACCCGCTCGCCGACGCCGGTCACCGCGCGATCCGAGAGGATGCCCAGGACGCCGCCCCGCTTCAACACCCGGTGGATGCCGAACGCCGAATCGGTCTCGACGAAGCGCAGGCCCATCCGCGTCCGCGCCCGGTTGATCGATCGCGCGAACTCACCGGTCTCCTTCTCGATCGGCAGGGTGATGTCGTAGCCGTTCGCGGTGATGATCTGCCCGCACACCGAGATCGGCCCGACGTGCGCGCTGGCGAGGATCACGCCCTTCCCGCGTCCGACAGCGGCGACGAACCGATCCCAACCGGTCGTCTTCACGGTTTGGCGCACCTTCTCGTGATCGAGTCGCGCGAGCCGGAAGATCTCGATGTAGTGATACAGCTGCTCGACGAACGTCTGCCGCACGAGCCGCTCGCGGTCCGGCCGGTCGGGCGCGACGATCGCGAGGTTCTCGCGGACCGCGTCGCGCGCGCCGGGTGAGGCGCGATAGGCGAATGAGCCGCCGACCGTCGCGATCGGCGCATCGAGAAGGGACGGGAGGTGGGGCAGCGTGCCCTCGGCAAGGCGCGCGGCCGCGCCGGCGATCACGTCGCGGCGGCGACGACCGGCTGTGGCCACATCGGCCGGAAGATGTACCACTGGTCGGGCCAGCGCGTCACGAAGCCCTCGAGGCCCCGGGCGATGGCCTGGGTCGCGTGCTGGACGTCCTCGGCGGCCTGCTTCGTCCGCGCGACGAAGATCGGCGGGAGCGCGATCCCGGTGAAGGTGTTGTCGTGCCGCCGGACGACCGCCGCGACGACGATCGGGGCACCCGACACGCGCGCGAGACTCGCGGCGACGGCCGGGAAGGCCGTCCGGATCCCGAAGAAGTCGGCCTCGACCACGTCGAACGCCTGGGCCCGTGGGCCGAGATCCATCATCAGGCCGACCATCTCGTTCCGCCGCAGGGCGCCGAGGACCTTCTTCGCGGCGCCGTCCGGCGCCAGCAGCGTGATGTTCTTGTGCGCCCGGTTGCCGATGAGGAGGTCCATCAGACGCTCGTTCTCGAGCTCGTCCGCGATGACGTTGAGCGGGATCTCGTCGGCGATCCGCGCGCCCCCGAGCTCGAAGTTGCCGAAATGGATGGACACGAAGATGACCCCCTTGCCCAGGGCCAGCGCGCCCCGCAGGTGTTCCCGGCCCTCCACCACGACGAGGCGTTCGAAGTCCGCGACGCTGAGCAGCGGGAACCGCATGATCTCGACGATGTACTTGGCGAAGTTGCGGAAGGAGCGGCGCGCGACCTGCGCGACCTCCCGATCCGTCGATGGCCGGCCGAGCACGATCGCGAAGTTGCTCTTCGCGATCCGGCGCTTGCCCGCCCACATGACGTACCCGATCTCACCGAGCGCGACGGCGAACGCGTAGAGCGGCTTGGCGGGAAGCCGTTGGGCGATCCGCGCACCGATCCGCCAGCCCCAGTAGCCGATGCCATGGGTGACGCGGTCGATCACGAGGCCTTGCCGACGAGCGTCTCGTTGTCGCGGCCGGCGATGAAATCTTCGACGCGGACGCGGGCCCGGTCGTCGTGGATCTGCTTCGGAGGCGACTTCATGAAGTACGACGCCGGCGCGACGATCGTCCCGCCGAGGCCGCGATCCAGGGCCAGCTTGCAGCAGCGGATGGCGTCGATGACGACGCCGGCGCTGTTGGGCGAGTCCCACACCTCGAGCTTGACCTCGGCGTTCAGGGGGACGTCGCCGAACGTCGTGCCCTCCATGCGGATGTAGCACCACTTGCGGTCGAGGAGCCACGGCACGTAGTCGGACGGGCCGACGTGGACGTCGTTCGGATCCATCTCGTAGTCGAGCATGCTCGTCACCGCGTTGGTCTTGCTGATCTTCTTCGACTCGAGGCGCTCGCGCTCGAGCATGTTCAGGAAGTCGGTGTTCCCGCCGAAGTTCAGCTGGTAGGTGCGGTCCAGCCGGACGCCGCGGTCCATGAACAGGCGCGTCAGCACGCGGTGGGTGATGGTTGCGCCGACCTGCGACTTGATGTCATCGCCGATGATCGGCAGCTTGCGATCGGCGAACCGTTTCTGCCAGTAGGGCTCGCGTCCGATGAAGACCGGCACGCAGTTGATGAAGGCGCAGCCGGCGTCGAGCACCTGCTCGACGTACCACTTCGTCGCCTCCTCGCTGCCGACCGGCAGGTAGGACACGACGACGTCGACCTTCCGGTCCTTCAGGATCGCGACGATGTCGTCCGTCGGGCCGTCGGCCTTCTTCACCACGGCCGAGAGGTACTTGCCGATGCCGTCGTGGGTCATCCCGCGCGACACCTTCACCCCGGTCTTCGGCACGTCGGCGAAGCGATAGGTGTTGTTCGGCGCCGCGTAGATCGCATCGGCCAGATCTTTGCCGACCTTGTTGCGGTCGACGTCGAAGGCCGCGACGAACTCGACGTCGCGGAGGTGGTAGCCGCCGAGGTCGACGTGCATGAGGCCCGGGATCTTGTCACCGGCCTTGGCGTTGCGGTAGTAGTGGACGCCCTGCACGAGCGAGCTCGCGCAGTTGCCGACGCCGATGATCGCGACGCGGATCGGGCGCCGGCGCGTGGTCGGCCGGCCGACCCGGCGAGGGGCTGCGCTCCGTTTGCGGGGCGACTTGGTGGAAGCAGGCATGGTTATCGGTTTCCTTCCTTGGGGGTGGTCTTCGAGAGGTCGCGCGCCACGACGGCGATGCGCTGGAAGAGCGTGACGATCGAGAGCAGGGCCACGACGGCGAACGCCGCGACGAACACGTGGTACAGGCCGAGGACGCCCCACACCCCGATCCCGACGAGGAGCACGGTGAGCCGCGCCTCGCGGGGCATGAGGCCGACCGACGCCGTCGTCCCCATCGATTCGGCCTTCGCCCGCACGTAGCTCACGAGGTAGGACGCGACCAGGCCGACGAGCGCCGACCAGAAGAGGAGGGTGTCGCCGCGGGCCGCCGCGAGCGCGACCGCCCCGCAGGACAGCGCGGCATCCGACACTCGATCGAGGGTCGAGTCGAGGAACGCGCCGAATCGCGTGCCGCCGCCGGCGGCCTTCGCGAGCTGGCCGTCCAGGGTGTCGGAGAGCGCTCCGGCGAGGAGCACGACGAGCGCCGCCAGTGGACGCTCGGCCGCGAGGAGCGCCGAGCCGGCGAACGTGATCAGCACGCCGATGACCGTCACGGTGTTCGCGGTGATTCCGACGCGGTGGAGCCCGCGGGCGAGCGGAGCCATCCCGACCCGGGTCCCCTCGGCCACCTCGTTCGGCATCAGCCCGTGGCTCATCGGGCGCTGCCCGGATTCATGAGCGTCCGAAAGCCGCGCTCGTGGAGCTGCGCGAACCGTTCACGATCGAACGTGCAGCGGACCTCTCGGCCGACCCGCACGGTCTTCACCATCCCGGCCCGGCGGAGCCGGCGCAGGTGCCACGACAGGAGCGGCTGGGACAGCCGGAGCCGCTCGGCGAGGTCGGTCACGGTGTGCTCTCCCTCGGTCGCGAGCAGCTGCAGAATGCGCAGCCGCGTGTCGTCACCCAGGGCCCGGTAGTACATCCGCAGATCGCGAACGGAAGCCTCGGTCAGCACTGCCTCTCCCTTGATCGTGTCTGATCGTGTCGCCTGATCGTGATCGCCGCCCGTCGCGATAGCAAAACTATCGCTTATGTATTGTCGCAGCCAGAAAATTCATGTCAACAGCGCCCCGCGCGTCGATTACTTGCGCGCGGTGCTGAAGATCTCGGTGAGCTCCTGCACGGTCTTCTCGGCGCGGCCCTCGCGGAACGCGTCGGCGACGCACGTCTCGAGGTGGGACCCGAGGATCATCGCGTCCACGCGCTCGAGGGCCTTTTCGATCGCCATCGTCTGCTTCAGGACGTCGACGCAGTACTTGTCCTCATCGACCATGCGCTCGACGGCTTTCAGATGACCGGCGATGGATCGGAGCCGAGCGGCGACGTCCTTTTTCGTGTCTGCCTTCATCGACCCATCGTACCCCCGGGGTGGGGGGAGGGGAGGGTGCGGACCCGCCATACTCGATGGATGCCACATCCCCGGCGGTCGCAGCGTCCGACCGGCGTCTCGCCGTTGTTCACCGCGGAGCTCGACGACGCCGCGCCGACGACGGGCAAGCCGCTCGCGGCGCGCGTGCGGCCCCGCGATCTGGACGAGTACGTCGGCCAGCCCCATCTCGTCGGTCCCGGCCGCGTCCTGCGGAAGGCCATCGACGCCGGCCAGCTTCCATCGATGATCCTCTGGGGTCCGCCCGGCACCGGGAAGACGACGCTCGCGGCCATCGCCGCGCGCCGGGCGAAGGCCCGCTTCGTCGCGCTCTCGGCCGTATCCACCGGCGTCGCCGACCTGCGGCGCGTCATCGATGAGGCGCGCGAGCTCGGCAGAGCCACCGGTGAGCGCACCGTCGTGTTCATCGACGAGATCCATCGCTTCAACAAGGCCCAGCAGGACGCCGTGCTCCCGTCCGTCGAGGAGGGCGACATCACCCTCATCGGCGCGACCACCGAGAACCCCTCATTCGAAGTCATCTCGGCCCTCCTCTCGCTATCGCGCGTGTTCGTCCTGCAACCGCTCGGGGAGGACGACGTGCGACTCATCGTCGAGCGCGCGCTCGCCGACCCCCGGGGGCTCAATGGCACCGTCACCGTCGAGCCGGATGCCCTCGGCTCGCTCGTCGTCATCGCGAACGGTGACGCGCGGGTCGCGCTCAACACGCTGGAGCTCGCCTCGGACGCGGCGACTCCCGATCCGAGCGGCATCCGCCACGTGGACCTCGCCGCGGTCAAGGACGCGCTCCAGCGACGCTCGCTCGTGTACGACCGCGCCGGCGACTCGCACTACGACACGATCTCGGCATTCATCAAGAGTCTCCGCGGCTCGGACCCCGACGGCGCGCTCTACTGGCTCGTCCGGATGATCGACGCGGGCGAGGACCCGATGTTCATCGCACGGCGCCTCGTGATCCTGGCCGGAGAGGACGTCGGCCTCGCCGATCCCCAGGCCCTCGTGCTCGCGTCAGCCGCGCAGCAGGCGGTGCACCTCATCGGCATGCCGGAGGGCTACTACCCCCTGGCCGAGGCGACGGTCTACCTGGCCCTCGCGCCCAAGTCGGACTCGATCAAGCGGGCGCACGGCGCGCTGATGGCGGACGTCGAGGGGACCCGGGCCGATCCGGTGCCGCTCCATCTGCGCAACGCCGCCACCGGCCTGATGCGCGGCCTCGGCTACGGCAAGGGGTACCGCTACGCCCACGACGCGCCCGACCACTTCGATCCCGAGGAGACATTCCTGCCGGACTCGCTGAAGGGTCGCCGCTACTACGAGCCCACGGACCTCGGCGCCGAGGCGGCGCTCAAGTCGCGCGTCGACGACCTCCGCCGAAGCGTGAGAGAAGCAGGCCGAGCTCGAACAGGAGATACATCGGGACCGCGACCAGGCTCTGATTGAACGGGTCGGGCGTCGGCGTGATGATCGCCCCGACCACGAAGATGATCAGGATCACGTAGCGGCGGCGCTTCGCCAGCCACTCGCGGCTCACCAATCCGATTCGTGTGAGCGCGAAGATGATCACGGGCATCTCGAACACGAGCCCGACCCCGAGGATGAACGTCGTCACGAATGAGATGTACTCACTCGCTCGCGGAGCGGCCTCGAACACGTCGCTGCCGAAGGTGAACAGGAAGTTGATGGCGTTGGGCAGCAGCAGGAAGTAGCAGAACGCCATCCCGCCGACGAACAGCAGGAGCACGAATGGACCCAGCCGGAGCAGGAACCGCCGCTCGCTCGGTCGGAGAGCCGGATCGACGTACGCGTACAGCTCGTACAGGATGATCGGCATCGCGAGCGCGATCCCGGTGAACAGCGACACGCGCATGTAGGTGGTGAACCCCTCGGTCGGGCTGATGATCTGCAGCGGCCTGCCGAGATGCGCCGGAGCCTCGAGCGCCAGGATGATGTCCTTGGCGAACACGAACGCGATGGCCGTCGTGATGAGCACGCCGAACGCCGTGATCATCACCCGGGTCCGGAGCTCGGCGAGGTGCTGCATGAGCGACAGCTCTTTGTCGCGTTCGGAGAGGAACTGACTCACGGAGCAAGGTTAGAATCACTCTCGGAGCAGGGCCTTTCGCTCCATTCCTCGCCCCCGTAGCTCAGTGGATAGAGCGCAGGCCTCCGAAGCCTGAAGCCGCGGTTCGAGTCCGCGCGGGGGTACCGACCAGCGTGGGCCGCCGGCGGTGAGCCGGGAGTAGCCCGCACGAGGATCGTTCCACGGCGGCGGCAAGGCACGCCGCATGCCGAGGCGTCATCAAACCGGCGCGCTCGCAGGCGGATTGCATGGGATGCCGTCCATGCCCCGACCGATCAGCCCGCCGGTCATCCGCCGGTACGACCCGGCCTTCATCCCGGCGTACGTGTCGAACGGCCTCATCGGCATGCGCGTCGGCAAGATCCCGCAGCTCGAGGGGCTGGCCATCGTCGGCGGGCTTGCCGCCGTCCATCCGACCGACAAGGTCGAGGGCTTCGCGCGCGGTCCATATCCCGCCGGGGGCGACATCGAGATCGACGGCAGCAAGCTGAGCGACCAACCGGCGCGCGCGCGGTTCGTCAGCCAGGAATACGACTTCTCCTGCGGCGAGCTGCGCACGCGGTTCGACTTCGCCACCGCGAACGTGACCGCCGCGGTCGAGGTCGTGACCTTCTGCAGCCGGACGATCCCGAACGTCGTGCTCCAGGAGACCCGGATAAAGGTCGATCGAGCGTGCGATCTCGCGATCGCGGCGAAGATCGACCACACCGGCATTGACGGCTCGCTTGTCCGGCGCGACGTGCGGGTGCCGGGGACGGAGAAGGTCGTCATCGACGGCACGCTCCTGTGGGAGACCCACGGCGGCCTGTCCCGGTGCGGGGCGGCCTATGTGACCGAACTCCTGACGACCGACGAGGTCGATGTCGAGCGCGATCAGCAGAGCGATACCGCGCCACTCTCCACGACGTACCGCGTGCGAGCCCGGGCCGGTCGGCGATACGTCCTGCGTCAGTACGTGGGGCTCGTCCCGAGCGATCTCCACAGCGAGCCGCACCTGCAGGCCGGACGGATGGCCTCGATGGCCGCCCAGCTCGGCTTCGCGAAGCTGCGAACGGACAATCGCGCCGCCTGGGCGGACCTCTGGAAGGGGCGGGTGGTCCTCGTGGGCGCGGAGCGGCGGTGGCAGGAGCTGGCCGACGCGGCGTTCTACTACCTGCACGCGTCGGCTCATCACTCGTCCCTGTTCAGCACCTCGATGTTCGGCCTCGCCTTCTGGCCGAACTACCACTACTACCGCGGCCAGGTGATGTGGGACATCGAAGGGTTCGTGTTCCTGCCGCTGCTGCTGACGGATCCGCATGCGGCCGAGGCGCTCCTCGACTATCGATACGAGCACCTGGGCGCGGCGATGCGGAACGCGGCGATGAACGGCTACCGCGGCCTCCAGTACCCGTGGGCGAGCACGCCGCTCCACGGCGAGGAGGGCATCCGCACCGACGCGCCGCTGGTGTTCTTCGAGCAACACGTGAATCTCGCCGTCGCGCTCGCGTTCGCCCGCTACGTCCAGGCGACCGGCGACACCGATTACCTGCGCGAGCGGGCCTGGCCGGTGCTCGAGGGCATCGCGACCTGGATCGAGAGCCGGTGGGTCCGCACCCGCCGGGGCTACGAGATCCGCGACACCCTGGGCATCGGCGAGACGCGCGGGCACCCGGTCGACAACCCCGGCTACGTGAACTTGGCCGCCGCGGTCGTCCTGCGGGAGGCGGCCGCGGCCGCCCGTCGTCTCGGTCGCGACGGCGCGGCCCGGTGGGAACGCATGGCGGCCGCGATGTACGTCCCGATCGATACCCGACGGCCGGTGATCAAGAACGTCGACACGTTCACCGCGCGCGCGACCGGTCGTGGTGCGGCGACGCCCGAGGCCCTGTACGGCCTGTTCCCGGTGGGCTATCCGGTGGACGAGCGGACCGAGCGCGAGACCATCCGCTTCTACCTCGACCGGGTGGAGCCGTACGTCGGCTCGCCGATGCTCTCGCCGTTGCTCGGTGCGTACGCGGCGCGGATCGGCGACCGCAGGCGGTCGCTCCGCCTCTTCGAGTCCGGGTATGCCGACTTCATCAATCCGCCCTTCACCGAAACCGACGAGTTCAGCCGAACGCGATATCCCGAGAAGCCCCGGGTGGGTCCGTTCCAGGCGAACCTGGGGGCGTTCCTGATGGCCTGCATGTACGGACTCACCGGGCTCGAGATCGGGGCCGGCGATCCGCGATCGTGGCCCGCGCGCCGCGTGGTCATGCCGACGGGCTGGGATGGCATCGAGGTCGAACGGCTGCTGGTCCGGGGCAAACCGGCGCGCCTGATCGCCCGGCACGGGGATGAACGCGCGCGCCTGGAGCTCTAGGCGGAGTTCAGCTAGGGCTCCTGCAGCTGGTTCGCCGGGCGAAGCCGGCTCACGTGGAGCCAGAACTTGCCGAAGCGATTCTTGACCAGCCACTCCTCGTCGTTCGCCGAGCCATGCACGAGGGTGCCCTCGCGCCATTCGCCGCTGTCGGCGGCGCGGTACTGGACCGTGGCGCCGGGGCGGAGCTCGAGCGGCGGGGTGATCACTTCGACGTCACGATAGCTTCGTCCAACCGCCGCACGTACTCGCCGAACAACGGCTCGACGAACGCGTAGCGCCCCCGCGCGAGATGGATCACCAGCCCGCGCGCCCGGAGCGCCGCCAGCGCCCGGAGCACCTCGGCCCGCGGGACGGCCCCGGACCCGTCACTCGCGTACAGCACCGCGTCGTGGGCGATGCGCTTGGCCACCACCTGGAGGTATTTGCCCTTGGCGAGGTCGGACCAATGGAGCGCGAACGGCCGTTCCAGCTCGCGCAGGGCCTGCTCGATCGCGACGTTGATGGCCTCGGCGGTCACCGTCCGCAGGCCCGCGTCGCGCATGAGGTAGTAGAGGGCGGCGCAGACCTGCATCGTGTCCTGGGGGTGCCCGCCGGTCGCGTCGAGGATCCGATCGACCGCGGTCTCGCCGATCGCGAGCTTGCGCCCGGTGAGCTTCTCCTGGATGTACGAGAGCCAGTCGTCGGGATCGATGCCGAACCGGTGGCCGGCGGCGTCGGCGAGGTCGAGCGGCAGCGCGAAGCGGTAGAACGCGCGGCCCTTGCCGCTGAAGAGCTGCTCGAGGATCCCTTCCTCCGAACCCAGGAACGCGTACGACACCGCGCGCTGGCTCTGAAAGCGCGTCCGCATGACGTCGAAGACGCGCGGCCCGAGCTGCCCCGCGGCCTGGAACTCGTCGAACGCGACCACGACGCGCTTTCCGGTCTTCGCCGCCAGCGCGCGGGGGAGGTCCAGCGCGCCGTCGAAGAACCGCTGGGCGTTCTTCTCGCGCGCGAGCTCGAGGGCGAGCTCGACGTGCTCGTAGCGGATCTTCACGGTCGGGCGCATCCCGGCGGCCACGGCCTTCGCGTGCTCGAAGCTCCGTTCGACTCCCGAGACGTTCTCGAGCACGGCGTCGGCGAGCCGCTCGCCGAGGCCGCGGAGATCCGTCGCGCCCATGCAGTCCACGTATGCCGTGTGCAGGCCTTTGCGCCGCAGGCGGCGGAGGATCTCGAGCATCACCGAGGTCTTCCCGATCCGCCGCGGTCCGGCGATGAGGATGTGGTTCCCGTCGACGAGCCGGGCGACCGCCCGCCGGATGTAGGCCTCGCGCCCGACGAGGTCGGCGGCCGGCACGGGACCGCCCAACGGGAAGTAGGCCGCGGGGAGGGGAGCTTTCGTGAATGGCCGCGGCACGCCGCCAGCATACATCAGACGTATACAGTGGCTGCATCGAGCGTATACACCTGCTAGGCTCGTCGCATGGGACGCTCCGCCGACGCACAGGCCGCCCTCGACCAGGCCGTCGCGGCGATCGATCGCGAGCTGGCCGCCAACCTCGAGCTCACGAGCATGTTCGACCAGACGAAGCAGGCCTTCGTGCTGGAGAACGGTCAGTGGGAGCGCCACCGGGCGACGATCGCGCGCGAGCTGCCCGCGGCGCACGAGTTCGCCGCGGACCTGTACGCGCGGATGCCCGACGCGGAGTCGGCGATGGAGCGGCGGGGACCGGCGAACTCGCTGAAGGACGCCGATCGCGAGATCGTCGAGCGCTGGGAGGGCGATGCCCGGGAGACCCAGCGGCGCCTGCGGGCGGACCTGGCGCGCCCCGCGCCGACGCTCCTCCAGCGGATCGCTCGTCTGGTTGGCCGGTGAGCGCGCGCCTTGGCCAGCCTCGGCACGCTAAGTGCATCGGCGGGGCGCGATGACCCTCAGAAATGGGAAGGGGCCGACGTTCGGACGTGCCTATCGCGCCTACCGGATGCCGCACCGCCGGGGCCGGCTGTCCCGGCGCCCGTCGGCCGCCGGCAAGATCGGCGCGACCGCGGGCATCCTCACCGCGATCCTCATCAGCTTCGCCGTCTTCACCGGCACGGCCGCCGCGGCGTTCTTCGGCTATTTCGCCGCGGACCTGCCCGCGGCGCATGACCTGGCGACCGTGCCGGTCCCGCTGTCGACGTACATCTACGACCGCACCGGCGAGCATCTGCTGTACACGCTCGAGGACCAGCGCCGCGAGCTCGTGACGCTGGCCGAGGTCCCCGCGATGATGCAGAACGCGACCATCGCCATCGAGGACCACAGCTTCTGGACCAACCCGGGGATCGACCCCGCGGGCATCGTCCGGGCCCTGCAGATCAACCTGGCTCAGGGCGGCATCGCGCAGGGCGGATCGACGATCACCCAGCAGCTCATCAAGACCCGGCTGCTGGGCGACGAGCCGACGATCACGCGGAAGATCAAAGAGGCGATCCTCGCGATCGAGGCAACGCGCACGTTCAGCAAACAGCAGATCCTCGAGATGTACCTGTCCCAGATCTTCTACGGCAACCAGGCCTACGGGCTGAAGGCGGCCGCGAAGACGTACTTCGGCGTTGCGGACCTCAACACGCTCACCCTGGGGCAGATGGCGCTCCTCGCCGGACTCCCGCAGGCGCCGTCGGAGTACGACCCGGTGCAGAACCCCGCGGCGGCCGGCGCCCGGCGGACCCTGGTCCTCGATGCGATGGTCGAGTACGGCTACATCACCCAGGTCCAGGCCGACGCCGCGAAGGTCGAGCCGATCAAGGTCACCCAGGCGCAGACCTCGCTCTACGCGCCGCACTTCACGTTCCGCGCGCGCGAGCAGCTCATTAACCTGCTGGGCGAGAAGGCCGCGTACCAGGGCGGCTACCGCGTCTACACGACGCTCGACTACAACATGCAGCAGCTCGCCGAGAAAGAGGTCAAGGACCACGTCGACGGGCTGAAGTTCGCCAACGTGAACAACGCCGCGCTCATCACGATGGATCCGACGACGGGAGAGATCCTCGCGTACGTCGGCAGCAAGGACTACTACGACCACTCGGCGAAGGTGCAGGGGGACTACGACGCCGCCGGCATCGCGCTCCGTCAGCCCGGCTCGACGTTCAAGCTGTTCACCTACCTGACCGGGATGCTGAAGGGCGGGATGACCGCCTCCACCGTGCTGAACGACATCCAGTTCAACATGCCCGACGGCAGCGGCACGACCTACTCGCCGAAGGACGCGACGAAGGAGCAGCACGGCCCGGTAACCATCCGGCAGTCGCTCCGCGAGTCACTGAACCTGCCGGCCCTCAACGTGACGCGGATGGTCGGTGTCGACGCGATCATCGACACGATCCACCAGCTCGGCATCCAGCGTGAGTTCGACCGTGCCCGGCTCGGCATCAGCTTCGGGATCGGCGCGGCGGAGATGCGACTCATCGACATGGCGAGTGGCTACCAGGTGATCGCGAACTACGGCCGCCGGATCGAGCCGACCTTCATCATGAAGATCGTCGACAGCGCGGGGAAGACCGTGAAGGATTTCACCAAGCCCGAGACGAAGCAGGTCATCGACGAGCGCTACGCCTGGGTCATGACGAACATCCTCAAGGACAACACCGACCCGGTGCACGGATCGTTCGTGTTCGGTCCGTTCACGTCGATCGGGCGGCCCGCGGCCCTCAAGACGGGAACGACCGACAACCTGCAGGACGTGCTCGCGATCGGCTACACCCCGACGCGCCTCACGGCCATCTGGATGGGGAACTCCGACAACAGCGAGATGAGCGGCATCAGCTCGGCCCTGGGTCCGGGCATCCTGTGGCGCGACTACATGAAGACGGTCGTCGGGGCGCTGCCGCCGGATGACTTCAAGCGGCCGGCCGGTATCGTCGACAAGGTCGTCTGCGTGAACCCGTCGCTCACCGGTGGCAATGGCTCGGGCAAGCTGCCCGGCCCGAACTGCCCGTCGAGCTTCCGCTGGACCGAGCAGTACGTGCAGGGCACCGAGCCGACGAGCGACGACCGCGACGTGTACCTGCCGGGCGGCTGCTACAAGCTCACCGTCCCGTTCTCCGACTGGACCGCCGACATCGCGAAGTGGGCGACCGCGGCGAACGGCGGCGCCTTCGGCTACGGACGGTTCAGCTGGAACCTCTGCGGCTACGGATCGACCAGGCCGAGCGGCTCGCCATCGGCCAGCCCGAGCGGCTCCGGGACGGCGCCGCCCGGGCAGACCAGGCCGCCGGCGCCGACGCCGCAGCCCAAGCCGACGAAGAAGCCGTAGCCCCGACCCGAACCTAGACTTCGCGCGTGGTCACGAGGGGAGCGGAACGGTCCTTCTATGCGCCCGTCGACGCCGAGCTGCAGGAGCTCCAACGGCGCCTGCTCGAGATCGGCGCCGGCGGGCACCCGACGTTCGCGGCGGCCGTCCAGCACCTCTTCGGCTCGCCGGGGAAGCTGCTGCGCCCGACCCTCGTCTTCCTCGCGGCGCGGTTCGGGCCCTCGCGCGACGCGGAGGTCGTTCTCAACCTCGCGCAGTCGCTCGAGCTCGTCCATACCGCGTCACTCGTTCACGACGACATCGTCGATCAGGCCGAGCTACGGCGGAACGTCGCGACGGTCAACGCGACATGGGATGACGACGTCGCGCTCATCGTCGGGGACTACCTCTTTGCGAAGGCGTACGCCCTCGCCGCCGTGCTGCCCAAACCCGAGGTCATCGCGCTCGTCGCGCAGACGGTCTTCGCGCTGTGCGACGGCGAGCTGAACGAAGTGACCGCGGCGCGCGCCTTCCCGACCGAGGTCGCGTACTTCGAGCGGATCGAGCTCAAGACCGCGAGCCTGTACGCCGCCTGCTGCCAGGGGGCCGCGCTGCTGGCCGACGCGGAGCCCGAGCACGTCGCCGCACTCGGCGGGTACGGCACGAACCTGGGCCTGGCGTTCCAGATCACCGACGACGTGCTCGACGTCGCCGGTGACGAGGCCGACTTCGGCAAGACCGTGGGCCGTGACCTCGCGGAGGGGATGCCGACGCTACCGATGATCTACGCCGTCGAGGAGACCGACGATTCGTCGCTCGGCCCGCGCATCGTCGCGCCCGGCAAGGATCCGGCCGAGCTTCGGGAGCTACTGCGGATCATCCGCGACTCAGGCGGCGTCGAGCGAGCCCGGGCGAAGGCGCTCGCGTTCCACGATGCCGCCGTCGATGCGCTCGCGCTGCTGCCGGACCGGCGCGAGCGCGACGCGCTGCGCGATATCGCCGACTTCGTGGTGCGCCGGGTCCGCTAGCTCGGTCCTCCGGGACGCCCGCCGCGGCGGCGGCCACCGCGACGGCGGCGCCGGCGCGGCTGCTCACCGGGCGCGGGCACCGGCGTGGGCCGCTCCTGGCGCGGGATCTCGTCCGAGCCGTACGAGCCGACGCCCCTGGTGTGCGCCGGGACCGGATCGAACGTGACGCCGAGGTCCTCGGCCGTCAAGGTCTTGCGGGTGCCGTCGTACATGCCGACGACGATCTCTTCCTTGGTCATCGACACGCCCTGCGTCTGCGCGCACCCGCCGGTGCCGCACTGCCCGCTCACGCACGAGGGGATGTGGAACGTCTCGCCGAGCTTCGGGAGCTTGCCCTTCACCTCTTGGTACGTCTCGAGCTCGTAGATCAGGCAGCATTTGAGCCGGCCGCAGACGCCCGTCAGCTTGCTCTGGTTGAGCGGGAGATCCTGCTCCTTCGCCATGCGGATCGAGATGTTGGAGAACTTGTCGAGCCACGACGAGCAGCAGAGCTCGCGCCCGCAGGTGCCGACCCCGGTGAGCACCTTCGTCTCGTCACGCGCACCCAGGCGGCGGAGCTCGACTCGCGTCCCGAACTGCGCGGCAAGCTCGGCGCTGAACGGCGCCAGGTCGAGACCGGTGGCTTCGGTCGAATAGAAGACGACGACGTTGCCGCCATCGAACTGCCAGTCGGTCCCGAGCACGTGCACCGGGAGTCCGAGCCGCCGCGCGATCTCCGCCGCGGCCTGGGTCGATTCCGCCTCGCGCCGTTTGTGCTTCGCCAGCTCGAACTTGTCGCTCGCGGTCGCCTTGCGGACGACCGTGCCGAGGGGCGGGTCGACCTGCACCAGCGGCGAGTCCGTAGGGAGGATCTGCACGCGTGCCGCGTCCTGCCCGAGCTCCGTCTGCACGATGACCCACTCGTTGATCGACAGCTCGTCGACCGGACCGGGCTCGAAGAAGTACATCCGGCCGGCGGTCTGGAAGCGGGCGCCGACGACGGTCCGCGTCATGCCGCGAGCCCGCCCACGTACGGCAGCTTCAGCGCGAACAGCTCGAGCATCGCGCGGGCGTTCGCGTTCCAGAAGAGGTCACGGCGCAGCCGCTGGATGAGCAGGGCGGTGTCGACGAGCTCGCGCGCGTCCGCCCCGGCGGCGATCTTCGCGGTCTGGCCCGCCCGGTCGGGTCGGAGCGGCGCGCCCTCGAGGCCACGCGCGCGGACCGCCGCATCGCGGATCAGCTCGGCCCAATGATCGAATCGCACGTCGATGGCCGCCGACCGCTTGCGCGGATCGGCCTCGTCCGCCAGGTCGAGGGCCCACGCGAAGCGGGCCGTGAGGCCGCTGCCCACGAGCTCGAAGAGCTCCTTCTCGTACGCCCGGCGCGCGGCTCGCTCGCCCTCGTCGCCGGCGAGACGGAGCGCGATGCCGGGACGGCCTCCCGCGGCCGCGGCGATCGCATCGGCGTCCTTGACGTTCCGGGACCGGAGGGCCGCGGCGATCTCGGCGACGGCGACGGACCTGAGCACCAGGGGTTGGAGGCGCGAGCGGATCGTGTCGAACAGCGATTCCGGCGACAGCGTGATCATGGCCAGGACCGCGTGCTTAGGGGGCTCCTCGAGCGTCTTCAGCAGCGCGATCTGGGCCGGCTCGCTGAGCTCGGCCGCGTCGTCGATGATCACCAGCCGGTGGCGGCCCTCGAGCGGCCGCAGCGCGAGGTCCTGCTGCATCTCCCGGATCCGGTCGATGTCGATCATATTGTTGGCGGCATCCCGCTCGAGCAGCACGACATCCGGGTGGGTGTAGCGCTCGATCTTGAGACAGGACAGGCACGTCCCGCAGCCGCCGGCCGGGCGCTGCGGATCGAGGCAGTTGAGGGTCTGGGCCAGCCGAAGGGCGATCGTGCGCTTCCCGATGGACGACGGCCCGAAGATGCCATAGGCGTGCGCGACGTCGCCGCGCGACGCGCGCGCACCGAGCCGCTCGAGCATCGCGCCCTGGCCGATGACTCCCCGCATCACAGCCATGCTAGCCGCGCGGCTTCGTAGGCGAGCTCGGTCCGTTGCGCGACGTGCGACCAGGTGAATCGCTCCTCCACCCGTCGGCGACCCGACGCGCCCATCGCCGCGGCGCGGGCCGGGTCCGCGAGGAGCGCGAGGATCGCGTCCGCGACCGCGCGCGGCTCGTTGGCGGCGTGCAGCCCATCGATCCCATCGCGCACGACCTCCCGCAACGGCGGGATGTCCCCCGCGATCACCGGGCGACCCGCGCACCACGCCTCGAGATAGGTATGGCCGAACGTCTCGTGATCCGACGGCATGGCGAAGATCGTCGCGCGGGCGTAGGCCTCGGCCTTCCGCCGCTCGTCGACGATCCCGGGCTCCGCCCACCGCGCGTCGCTCAGCGGGGCCGGTCCGAGGAAGCGCCGCTGCCCGATCACCATGAAGCGCGCGTCCGGCCGCTCGCGCCACACGAGCCGCGCGGCACCACGGAGCGCGTCGTACCCCTTGTACCGCTCCTTTCGGCCGACGAACAGGATCGTCGCCGGATCGGCCGGCCGGTCGGGGACGGGCGCGGTCATGATCGGACCGACACCTGTCACGAACGTCCGTGCGACGCCGCGTGCCCGATACCACTCGGCCTCCCAGTCGGTGAGGCCGATCACCGCGTCGTCGCGCCCGTAGCGCGCGAGGTCGGCGGCTCCGTCGCCGGAGAACGGCTGGCCCGGATGCACGAGCGGCGTCTCCACGAAGGCCGCGCCGGCGGCGCGCGCCGCGCGCTCGTACGGCGCGGCCCACTCTCGCGCGAGGCAGTGCACGACATCGGCGCCCACGATCGCCATCCGCAGGCGCGCCGCCGGGACGAGCGAGAGGGGAAGGAGCCCTTCCAGCCGCGCGGCCGGGCTCGCGATGAACCGATAGGTGAGGCCGGACTCGTCGATGACGACGTCACCGGGTGGTGCGGCGTAGACGCGGTCCGGGATGCCCGGCCGGCGCACCGCGGGGCGGAGGCCGACGAGCGTCACCTCGTGTCCGCGATCGCGGAGGGCCGCCGCGAGCGCGCGGGCCTGCGCTTCGGATCCACCGACCGTAGAGAGCAGCTTCTTCGCGATGACCACGCGCACGGGCTGAGCCTAGGCGGCGGTGGTCTCTCGCTCGACGCCCATCGCGATCGCGTGCGCCGCCTCGACGCGATCCATCACCGCGTCCCAGCTCCAGCGCGTCTCGACCTTCGTGCGGCCGCGCGCGCCCATGTCGTGGGCCAACGCGGGATCGTCGAGCAGCCGCAGGATCGCGCGCGCGACCTCGTCGGCCCGCTGACGGACGACCATGCCATCGCTGCCATCGTCGATGACGTCGCGGAGCGCCGGAATGTCGCCGCCGATGACCGGCTTCCCGTGCAGCCAGGCCTCGAGATATCCCAGACCGAACGTCTCGTGGCGGGACGGCATCGCGAACAGCGTGCACGCCTCGAGCGCCGCGTCCTTGTCGGCGGCCGACGCGTTCTCGAGGTGCAGCACGCGTTCGTCGGCGTAGCGCTGGAAGTCGTCGAAGAACGTCGAATAGAAGCCCGGAAGGCCGATGAACACGAATCGCGTGTCGGGGTGGGTCCGCCAGACGGCCTCGGTCGCGTCGAGGAGCTGGATGTAGCCCTTGTAGCGCTCCTTCCGCCCGACGTAGAGGACGATCGGCGCGTCGTGCGGGATCCCGTGCCGCGCGCGGAAGCCGGACGCGTCGCCGCTCGACGTCGCGTTCGGTCCCATCCCGGTCGTGACGATGCGCCCGGCTTCCATCCCGTGGGCCGCGTGCCACTCGCGTTCCCAGTCGGTCATCGTCGTGATGACGTTGGCTCGGCGGTACCGCGTGAAGTCCGCCGCGGTGTCGCCGCCGTGGAACTGTCCAGGATGCGCGAGCGGAGTGAGGGCCAGTGGGATGCCCAGCTCCTCGGCGACGTCGATGCTCGAGTCGAGGTACTCGCGGCCCACGTTATGGATGAGGTCGCGATCCTCGGCGTACCGCTCGAGCAGCTCGCCGCGCATGAGGTCGACGAGCGTCGTCGCGTCGGCGGCCATCCCGAGGAGGCCGCCCCGCGGCTTCACCTGCACGACCTCGACACCCTGATCGACGAATACGCGATGGTCGTCGAACACCGTCGGGCCGAACGCGGCGCCGCGGTATGCCGACTCTTCCTTCTCCGTGGGCCACGCGCATACGACGCGAACGTCGTGCCCGCGCGCGGCGAGGCGCGTCGCGAATTGGTACGCGAGGCTCTCGGATCCGCCGATCGGCGAGTAGCCCCGCTTCGTGAACAGCAGCCTCATGCGGGGAAGACCGAACGCACGTGCGGTGCCAGTCCGCCGCTTAGGAGGCGGCCGCGGAGTCTTCGACGCCGAGGAACTTGAACCACGTGCGCTCTCCGGCGCGAATGTAGCTGGAGAAGAGGTAGCTGGGGGTGGACGGGGGCCGGAAGGGCTGGCGTGCGAGCGCCATGTGCGACTCCTGCAGCGTCCGGCCACCCTTCTTGTGGTTGCACCCCTTGCACGCCGCGACGACGTTCTCCCAGGTGTGCTGGCCGCCGCGGTGCCGCGGGATCACATGGTCGAGGGTGAGGTCGTGGCCGCGCTTGCCGCAGTACTGGCAGGTGTGCTCGTCTCGGACGAGGACTTCCTTGCGGGTCATCTTCAGGACCGGGCGCGGTCGCTTGATGTGGTAGGCGAGCCTGATCACCGACGGCGTGACGATCGATCTTCGCTCGCTCGTGACGATGTGCCCGTTCTGCTCGATGACGACCGCCTTCTGCTTGTCCAGGAGAACCACCGCGCGGCGCACGTTGCACACGTTCAACGGCTGGTAGTCCAGGTTGAGCACGAGGACGTTCGCGTCTACCACGCCCATGTTCCGATTTTAGGGGTGGAGCGGTACGATTGGGCTTCCGATGGCACAGAACGGCAATGGACACAAGGCAGACACCTCCAGGGCGACGTGGACGGTCAAGTCCGGCCTGGCCCAGATGCTCAAGGGCGGCGTGATCATGGACGTGGTCACGGTCGAGCACGCCAAGATCGCCGAGGAGTCCGGCGCGGTCGCGGTCATGGCCCTCGAGCGAGTCCCCTCCGACATCCGCAAGGAGGGCGGCGTCGCGCGGATGAGCGACCCCCAGCTCATCACCGAGATCATGGACACGGTCACCATTCCGGTAATGGCGAAGGCCCGCATCGGCCACTTCGTCGAAGCGCAGGTGCTTCAGGCCATCGGCGTCGACTATGTCGACGAGAGCGAGGTCCTGACCCCCGCCGACGAGAAGTTCCACATCGACAAGAAGAAGTTCGACGTGCCGTTCGTGTGCGGCGCGCGCGATCTCGGCGAGGCCCTGCGCCGCATCAGCGAAGGCGCGGCGATGATCCGCAGCAAGGGTGAGGCCGGCACGGGCAACATCGTCGAGGCGGTACGGCACATCCGCGAGATCACCGGCGGCATCGAGGCGCTCGCGGGGCTCGACGAGTCCCAGCTTCGCGAGAAGGCCGCCGAGTACCGCGTGCCGCTCGATCTGGTGCGCGACGTCGCGAAAGCGAAGAGGCTGCCCGTCGTCCTGTTCTGCGCCGGCGGCATCGCGACGCCCGCCGACGCGGCCCTGATGATGCAGCTCGGTGCCGAAGGCAATTTCGTCGGCAGCGGGATCTTCAAGGCGTCCGAGGATCCGAAGGACCAGCTCCGCCGGGCGAAGGCGATCGTCGAGGCGACCACGCACTTCATGGACCCGAAGCTCATCGCCGAAGTGTCTCGGGGCCTCGGTCAGGCGATGCGCGGCATCGCCCTCGAGACGCTCTCCGCGAGCGACCGTCTTGCCGTCCGCGGTTGGTGATCGCTTAGCTCGCGCCGGCGTCCTCAGTCTTCAGGGCGACTTCCGCGAGCACATCGACACTTTCCAGCGCCTCGGCACCGATGCCGTCGACGTCCGCCGGCCGGAGCAGCTCGATGCGATCGATGCCCTCGTCATCCCCGGCGGCGAGAGCACGACGATCGGCAAGCTCGCCGCGCAGTACGGGTTCATCCCGAAGCTCCGCGAGCGCGTCGCGGATGGCATGGCCGTGTGGGGGACCTGCGCCGGCGCGATCTTCATCGCCCGCGACGTTCCCGGTCATCCGCATCCCCTCGCCGAGCTCATGGACATCCGGGTGCGGCGCAACGCGTTCGGCCGGCAGCTGGACTCGTTCGAGGCCGACCTCGATGTCCCGCAGCTCGGGTCCGAGCCGTTCCACGCCGTATTCATCCGCGCGCCGCTCATCGAACGGGTGGGGCCGGAGGTTGAGGTCCTCTCGGCCCTCGAGGACGGAACGATCGTCGCGGCTCGCCAGGGCCACCTCATGGCCACGTCGTTCCATCCGGAGCTCACGCACGACGGCCGCTTCCACGAATATTTCCTGAAGCTCGGTCGGAGCTAGCGCGTGCCGGTCCGTGCCGCGATCGCAACGGACCTGCCGCGCGTGACCCGCTTCCTCGCGAGCGCGAGCCGTGAGCCCGACGCGATCGTCGGGTCGGTGCTTCCGCAGCCGCTCATCTCGGGGGCCCTGGCCGGGTGGTGGAAGCTGCTCCCGGGCACCTTGGGGATGCGTGGCCGGCTGCGGCTATACGTCGAGGAGTACCGCAGCCGGCTCTGCGCCGTCGCCCTCATCTACAACGGCCGGAGGCCCGAGTGGGTGATCCTGGCCCTCGCGGCCGTCCCTGATCCGGGCGGGGCCGAGGGCTCGTTCAAGCTGCTGTCGCACATCTCGGCGTCCGCCGCGCAGCACGGGCAGCTCCGGCTCTACGGCGCCGTCGCCGACGCGAGCCTCACCGCACCGGCCGCGGGCGCGGCGCGCGCGCGGGAAACGTTCTTCCAGGCCGGCTTCTACTCCTACACCCGCGAGACCTGGTATGCGGCGCCGCGCGCGCCGCTCCGCGCTCCCGCGCGCAAGCTCGACGGCCACTACGCGCGCCGCCGGGACGCGCACGATCTCTTCCGCTTCTACGCGGCGACGACGCCCCACGCGGTGCAGCGCGCCGAGCAGCTCAGCGTCGAGGACTTCGACATCGGGCGGCGGGCCGGCGCCTTCGATCCGCCGTTCCTGGTGAGTGGGAATCCGCTGGCGATGCGCCGCGAGACCGCGATGGTCGTGGGTGGCGAGGGCCGCCTCACCGCGTTCGGCGTGAGCTTCCGCGGTCTCGACAGCCACCCGCACGTGGTGAAGGCTCGGTCCGTCGACGGAGACACGGAGCTCGCGCGTGACGTGGTGCGTGCCACGACACTCGAGCTGCCAAGCGGCAGGCCGATCACGTCGCCGGTGCGCTCGTACGAGGAGCACGTCGCGCGCGCGCTCCTGTCCGAGGGTTTCCGCGAGGTTGCGACCGCTATGCTCTTCGTCAAGGAACTGGCCGTTCGCATCGAAGAGCCGGCGTTGGCGCCGGCGGTGGTGAGATGACGACCGAGCGGGACGACCTCGACGCGATCCTGGATTCCCTCCCCCCTGACCTGTGCCAGCGGGTGCGGGCGCTCGCGGATCTCAACGGTCTCCTCGAGATCGTCATGGATCTCGGCCGCACTCCCGAGGCGCGCTTCGCCGGGCGGGAGGAGCAGCTGTCCCACCGTGAAGTGACCGCGGAAGACCTCGCGTACGTCATCTCGCGCATCGGGCAGTTCGGCGGCGACAACCGCGCCGGTATCGAGCGGACCCTGCACCGGATCAGCGCGCTGCGGAACCGGGCGGGCAAGGTCGTGGGCCTCACCCTCCGTGTTGGCCGCGCGATGTACGGGACGATGGAGATCATCCGCGACGTCGTCGAGGCGGGGAAGAGCATCCTGCTGCTCGGACGGCCAGGGGTTGGCAAGACGACGCTGCTCCGCGAGGTTGCTCGCGTTCTGGCCGACGATCTCAAGAAGCGCGTCGTCGTCGTCGACACCTCGAACGAGATCGCCGGTGACGGCGACATCCCGCATCCGGGGATCGGCCGCGCGCGCCGCATGCAGGTCTCGACGCCGACCCTGCAACACGCGGTCATGATCGAAGCGGTCGAAAACCACATGCCCGAGGTCATCGTCATCGACGAGATCGGCACGGAGCAGGAGGCGCAGGCCGCCCGGACCATCGCCGAGCGGGGCGTGCAGCTGGTCGCGACCGCGCACGGCAACGCCCTCGAGAACCTGATGCTCAACCCAACCCTCTCCGACCTCATCGGCGGCATCCAGACCGTGACCCTCGGCGACGAGGAGGCACGCCGCCGCGGTACCCAGAAGTCCGTGCTCGAGCGCAAGGCGCCGCCGACGTTCCAGGTGCTCGTGGAGATCCAGGGCTATCAGAAGGTCGCCATCTATCACGACGTGGCCCAGACGGTCGACGCGGTTCTCCTGGGAAATCCCGTCGCGCCGGAGCTGCGTGAGCGCGACGGCACCGGCGACGTGAAGGTCTCCAGCGGGCGAGCCTCACGCGAGCCGGCCGACGCCGTCGAGCGACGAAGCACGCCGCGCGCACCGAGCATGGGCGCACGCGAGACGGTGAAGGTCTATCCGTTCGGGATCTCCTGGTCGCGTCTCGAGGACGCCGCGCGAGGCCTGAACCTCCCGGTCGCGATCGTGCGCGAGCCCGAGGACGCGGATGTCGTCATCACGCTGAAGAACTACTACCGGCGCAAGACACCTCGGCTCCGGAACGCGGAGTCGAGCGGGGTCCCGATCTACGTGGCGCGGAGCAACTCCTCCTCGCAGATCGCGAGCGCGCTCACCAGCGTCTTCGAGCTGCGGCGCGGGCCGGAAGAGGATGCGATGGACGAGACCCGCGAGGGCATCGACGCCGTCGCGAATGGCGGTCGGGATGAGGTCGAGCTCGAGCCACAGAACGCGTACGTGCGGAAGCTGCAGCACGAGCTCATCGAGCGGGCGAATCTGAGCTCGCGCAGCACCGGTCACGAGCCCTACCGCCGCGTCCAGATCTATAGGTGACCGGCCTCTTCCTCTCGTTCGAGGGCGGGGAAGCCTCCGGGAAGTCCGTCCAGGCGAAGCGCCTCGCCGACTGGCTTCGCTCCGACGGCCGCGACGTCGTCTCGGTGCGCGAACCGGGTAGCACGCCGGTCGGCGAACGGGTTCGCGACATCGTCCTCCACGCGCCGGAGATCCCGCTCGCGCCGAACGCGCAGGCGCTGCTGTACAGCACCGCCCGCGCGCAGCTGGTGCGAGACGTGATCCGTCCGGCGCTCGACGCGGGCAAGATCGTGATCGTCGACCGGTTCTACGACTCGACGCTCGCTTACCAGGGGTTCGGGCACGGCGCCGATCTCGATCAGCTCCGCGCGGTGACCGACTTCGCGGTGGGCGATGTCCGTCCGCGCCTGACCCTTCTCCTGGACCTGCCGGTCGAGGCGGCCGAGCAGCGTGCGAACAGTCGGAAGCCAGGCCGGGCCTGGGACCGGTTCGAGTCCGAGGCGCGCGCGTTCCACGAGCGGGTGCGCGAGGGCTACCTGCGGCTCGCGGCCGCCGAACCGCGCCGATTCGTCGTGATCCGTGCCGACCGCGACGTCGACGCCGTCGCGGCGGACGTCCGGAACGAGGTGGAGCGCCTGCTGCCCACTGCTACGCTCACGCCGCCATGAAGCTTGTCGTCGCGATCGTCCACGGCGAAGACGCCGGTGCGCTGGTCGATGCGCTCACCGACAAGGAGTACCGCGTCACGCGCCTCCACTCGAGCGGCGGGTTCCTGAAGCAGAGCAACGCCTCGGTCCTGGTGGGGGTCGAGGAAGCCCAGGTCGACGATGTCCTGGCGGTCATCCGCGAGACGTGTCACGCCCGGCAGCAGTTCATCAACCCGATGCCGCCGATCATGGAGCCGGGTGAGTTCTACATGCCGTACCCCGTCGAGGTGTCCTTTGGCGGCGCCACCGTCTTCGTTCTGGATGTTGCGCGATACGAAAGGCTCTAAATGGGCCTAAATTCGCCGGCAATCGCCACTTCGTGACGTTCCGTTGGATTTCCGTCCGGTATCAGACGTTCGCCGCCCCTTAAGCCTGCCCCCTAGGCCGCCGAGTTACCTCTTGAAGCTCGGCAAAGGGAGGCTCATATGCGTCGGTTCATTACAGCTCTCGTGGCCCTCGCGGCTATGGTCATCGGGGCGGGCGCCGGGACCACCGGCTACTAGACCGCTTTTCCGCGCCACAAGGCGCATAGCGCGCGCGTGAAGGAGACCGTTTTGCGGTCTCCTTTTCGTTTCTAGCCCCTCAACTTGTCGCTTTCTCCGCCATACTCGCCGCCGTGGAGGGAAAGCGTGTAGCTGCCGACGAGAAGGTCATGCTCGTTGTCGTCATTGGCGGCGCCGCACTCATCCTTGCCAGACTTCTCATCCCTCCGCCGACCAACTTTGATCTTGGCCCGGTCGTGTTTTGGATTGTCGTAACGCTGATCGCGTCTTATGGCCGCGTCCAGCTGCCGGGTGGCGTTCGGGCTCACCTCAACACCGCCCCTCTGCTCGCAGCGCTGTTCGACACATCCATCGCCAACCCTCTGGCTGTCTGCTTGATCGCGGCGCTCGGCACCTTCGAATTCCGAGACCTCCGGGGTGAAGTGCCTTGGTATGGCGTCCTCTTCAATCGAGCCAACTTCGTCGTCTCCGCATTCGGCGGGTGGTTGGTTCTCGACGTTACGTCGCCATGGGTCAGACCCGGTGACGCCTGGGGCGCGCTCGCTCAGATCGTGATCGTTGGTGCGGCATTCGCGCTCATCAACAACCTGCTCAGTGTGCTCGCCGCGAGCGTCCGAACCCGCTCGCCGTTTGGGAAGGTCTGGGCAGTTTCGGTGCGGCAAGTCGCCGTCGGCCTACTGGGCCAAGTACCTATGGGTTGGCTGATGGCTCAAATTGCGATCGCGGTCGGCTACTGGGCCACGCTTCCATTTCTTGTTCCGCTCCTCTTGGCGCGATACACGTTCACGAAGTACGCGGAGACCCGCGAGCTCTTTTTCGGCACCGTCAGCGCGCTCTCGCAGGCGATCGACGCGAAGGATGGGTTCACTCGCGGTCACGCGGACCGCGTGTCGCGGATTGCCGGAGCGCTCGCTCGCGAGATGGGCGTCGGCGAGGCCGACATCGAGCGCATCGAGCTGGCGGGCTTGCTCCACGACATCGGAAAGATCGGTGTCGAAGACCGCATTCTGATGAAGCCGATGCGCCTGGACGCCGACGAACAGGAGCTGATGCGCCGCCACCCGATCTACGGCGCGTCGATCTTGGAGCCTTCGGCCGCGTTGCGCCCGCTGGTTCAGATGGTCCTACACCACCACGAGAACTTTGATGGTTCGGGCTATCCAGAAGGTCTTCGGGGCGAGGGCATCCCCATCGGGTCGCGCATCATCATCGTGGCCGACGCGTACGAGGCTATGACGTCCGACCGGATCTACCGGAAGGCGATCGGTCACGAGAAGGCGCTCGAGCAGCTGAACAAGTACAAGGGGATCCAGTTCGACCCGAAGATCGTTCGCTCGCTGGAGCAACTGCTCGCGAAGAGCGGGCCGGGCGCGTTCGAAGTGAGCGAGCTGCCGCCGATCAATTACGAGACGCTCGCCGAGCTGCGTCGCCGGCTGGCTCGTGAGCCCCTCGTACGCGACGCGCATGCTGGCTAGTGGGGCGATTCTCGGCGTAATCGCAGGCTTCGCAGTCGGCCGCAGTTGGCGGCCCCTACTTGCGGTCCACTTCCGATGGTTACCCCTCCTTATTGCCGGCCTGCTGATCCGAGCGGGAGCGCCATTCTTCCCGGCAATCGCATTTCCGCTCTACGTACTCGCGCTCGCGGCGACAGCGGTCGGCGCGGCCGCGAACGTCCGACTCATCGGTGCTGGGCTCGTCGCATTCGGGGGTGCGCTGAACCTGGCCGTCGTGCTCGCTAACCATGGGATGCCGGTCGATCCAGGAGCCGTCGCAACTGCCGGGGCGTTCATGCCGTCGGACGCCCTTCACGTGTTGCTTACCGACACGACCGTACTCTCCACACTCGCGGACATCATTCCGGTGCCGCTCGTACACGCCGTGTACAGCGTCGGCGACTTCTGCATCGCATTGGGCGGATTCCTCGTCCCATTCGTGTTACTCATTCGGCGGTGACTCGCCGCTCAGAGTTCGGCGCCTTCTGGCTTGCGCAGGCGATCAGTCGCTTCGGCGACCCCATCACGCTGATCGCGCTCGCTACGGTGACCTACCAACGTACGAACTCCGCGTTGTTTACCGCTCTAGCGGTGGTCATCGCCACGGTACCGACCGCCGTCTTCGGGTTCTTCGCCGGTGCGCTTGCCGATGCCCTCGGCCACCGTCGGGCCATGTTCGTCAGCGATGTCGCACGGGCGGCGCTTATCGGAGCGATTCCGTACCTGCTCTCAATTGGTGCGCCGCTCATGTTCATTTACGTTCTGGTCTTTGTCGCTGCCTTCTTTGCGGCGGTCTTCAATCCAGCGCGCATCGCCATCATTCCTCAACTGGTCTCAGCCGACCATCTCGCGTCCGCGAACTCCAGCGTCGCGGCGACGGACCGGATCGTCGAGATCTTGGGAGCACTCGCGGCCGGCTTTCTCGTCGCGACGATCGGCGCCGCGGCCTTCTACTTCGATGCTGCGACGTTCGCTCTCTCGGCGATCCTGCTCGCTGGCCTCCGAGTGCGACCCGGCGAGACGAAGGCTTCCCGCCTCGCGCACCTCTATGCCGACGCGGTCGAAGGAGTGCGCTTTCTCATGCGGCAGCCGATCCTGCGCATGAACACATACTTCTCGCTCGCTGCGCAGCTCGCCTTACCCGTGGTGAACGGGCTCACGCCCGTGTACCTCGTCCGGCGGTTCGCCCACGGGGACGCCGATTTCGGCGCGGCGTTGTTCGGCGTCGCCGAGGCGGCGCTCGCCGCCGGGGCGGTTGGCGCGAGCCTGACCCTGCCGGAGTACATGACTCAGTTCCGCAAAGGACAGCTTCTGATCGCTGGGTTCGGCGCGTACGGCGCACTTCTGATCCTGCTTGGCCTCGCCCCCAGCCTGCTGCCGGCGATGGTCATCTTCTTCTTGATGGGCGTCGCGAACGTGGTCTTCGTCGTGCCGAACATCACGATCTCGCAGGAAGTGACGCCGCCGGAGCTACGGGCCCGCGTCTTCGGGGCTCGCATCGCCCTCCTCAATCTCTCGTGGCTGCCGATCATCTTGATCAGCGGTGCCCTCGCCGATCGGCTCGACGCGGGCCTGCTGATCGGAATCGCCGGCGGGATCACTCTCGCGACCGCCCTCTACGCTGCGCGGTTCGTTCCGGCGATCAGCGAGGTCGCCTGACCGAAAGTCGGTCACTTGCCGACGCCGGCTCGCTCTACCGACTGCCGAACTTGACAACCTGTACGCTGTGCGGGACAACCGGGGCAACTCTGAGGAGCGCTAGGGGTCGTGTAACCGACTTTCACGCTGCTCCTGGGACGGAACCGTACAGACAGTGGCGCAAAAGACCCTCCTCGTCGCCGACGACGATGCGTCGATCCGGTCCCTACTGAAGCAGCTCCTCTCTGACGAAGGATTCGCTGTGCTCGAGGCGTCCACTGGACTCGAGGTCGTCGAAAAGGTCAAGGAATCGAGCCCCGACCTGGTCATCATGGATGTCCGGATGCCGGAGCTCGACGGCATCGAAGCGCTTGCCCGCCTCAAGTCGACGAATCCGAAGACAGCCGTCCTGATCATGACCGCGTTCGGCAGCTCCAACGCCGCGATTCGGGCCATGGAGCTCGGCGCGTTCGACTACATCACCAAGCCATTCGAGCTGGACAAGATCTCGCACAGCGTCAAGCGCGTCCTCGACTACCAGGACCTCACCGCCGAGGTC
>JAXDLF010000084.1:0-10689 GCA_034666765.1 Chloroflexota bacterium | reverse complement strand
ACCTGCAGCGTCGCGGCGGAGCTCCGGATCTCGCAGCTCGTGAATCGCAGCGTCACGGTGAGCGCATTCTTCCCGCGCGCGGTGTTCGCCGGCACGCGCTAGCGGCCGCCGCCAGCGGGGCCCCCGGACGCCGGGGGCCCCGCGACGACCGCGAGCGCTATCTCTGGACGAACTGGTTCGTGTAGACCTGCTCCGGCTTCAGCGGCTGCTGCAGGATCCCGCCGGACTGGAGGATGGTCAGGGTCGAGACCCAGTCCTCGGGCGCCATCCAGCCGAGCTTGGTACCGGTGGACGCCGGCGTGTGGAACATCTGCGGGACGAGCTTCCAGCAGTCCTCGGCCTGCGCCGGGTTCGCGTAGGCGTCGGGGAAGAGCTTGAACATGTCCGCGATGCCGCGCGACGGATTCGCCACCGCGGCGTCCCAGCCCTTGAGGCTCGCCGCCACGAAGCGCGAGACGAGGTCGGGGTTGCTCTTCAGGATCTTGTCCGTCGTGATGATCCCCTGGCCCATCATCGGGGCGCCCCAGTCGGAGATCGGGATCTGGCAGACCTTCTTGCCCTTCTCGGCGAGCCGGACGTTGATGCTGAGGTCGTACAGGGTCGTGGTGACCACCGGAAGGGTGCCGCCGAAGAGGGCGTCGGCCTTCGCCTCGGTGGCGACGGTCACGCGCTTGAACGCGTCGGCCGGCAGGCCGGCCTTCTCCATCGCGGCGCCGAGCGCCACCCAGCCCGCCGCGCCCGCCGGGCCCCCGATCGAGATGCCCTTGAGGTCCGCGGGCTTCGCGACCGGCCTGTCGCAGAGGAACGCGATGCTGTTGGAGCCGGTCTGGAAGATCCCCGCGACCATCTTCACCGGCACGCCGGCCGCGACCTGGACCGCGAGGGTCGCGCCGTCGGCGTAGCCGAACTCGGCCTGGTCGGATCCGACGAACTGCAGCGTCGGTGCGGAGCCCCGCCCGGGGGTGAGCTCGACCTCGAGACCGGCGTCGGCGTAGTAGCCGAGCGCCGCCGCTTCGACGAAGCCGAGCTGGCCGACGCTGGGCAGGTAGTCGAGCATCATCTTGACCTTGGTCTTCGCGACCGGGGCCGCCGTCGCGCTGGCGCGCGCGGTACCGCTCGCGTTCGCCGCCGGCCCGGCGGCCGGGCTCGCGGCCCCGCCGCACGCGCTCGTCACCGCGACCAGACCGGTGATCAGGATCGCCGCGATGGCTCGGGCCGCCCGGTGCGGCCTCGGGCTCGGTTCGATCGAACGCCTGTCGCGATGGACGGCGGGCCGGCTCATGCGTGTCCCTCCCATGCCTCTTTTTGATCGTGATCGCCTGATCGCTCCGCTCATGGAACCCGTCGAAGGAGCGCGTCGATGAGGTTGATCGCGAAGTAGAAGAACATCGTGACCGCCGATAGCACGACGAGATCGGCGAACACGACCGCCATCTGGGCGGTCGAGCTCTTGAGGAGGAGGTAGTAGCCGAGGCCGCTGTTCGAGGCGACGAATTCGCCGACGATCGCGCCGACCACCGCCAGCGTCGCGGCGACCTTCGTGCCGGCGATGATGCTGGGCATCGCGTGGCGGACGTTGATCTTGGCGAACGAGCGGATCCGGCGGCCCCCGGCGGACCGCGCGAGGTGGCGCAGCTCGGTCGGCACGCTCGTGAGCCCGACGGCGGTGTTGATGATGACCGGGAAGATCGACATCGCCGCCGCGAGAGCGACCTCGTTGGTGAAGCCGAGACCGAGCCACACGATGAGCAGCGGCGCGACGGCGATCTTCGGCAGCGCCTGGGAGACCACGAGGATCGGCATGACGATGCTGGACAGCGTCCGCGACGCCGAGAGCAGCCCGCCCACGACGATCCCCGCCCCGGTGCTGATGCCGAGCCCGAAGAGCACCGCGGATCCGGTGTAGAGGGCGTGGCCCCAGAGCGTGGCCCGGTTGTCGACGAGCGCGCGGGCGACGGCGATCGGCGTGGGCAGCTGGTAGGACGGGATCGTGAAGATGGAGGTGACCAGCTGCCAGACCACGAGGATGACCGCCAGGCCGACGAACGGAAGCAGCCCCCTGCCGACCCCCGAGAGCAGCCGGGTGCGCGGCCGCCCGGCGGAGGCGCCCCGCGTCGCGGGGCCGCTCGTTCCGGAGCCCTCGATGCGCGTTTCGATCACCGGACGGCGCCGGCCGGAGCGAGCGGCGCGTAGTCGGGCTCCCGGATGATGCCGAACCGCGTGAACATCTCGTAGATCTTTCGCTCGTGGGCCACGAACTCGGCCGACTGGCGGATCCCCAGCCGTCGCGGGCGGGCCAGGCCGATGTCCTCGACGCTCTGGATGCGGCCCGGATGCGGCGTCATCACGGCGACCTGATCCGAGAGGAAGACGGCTTCGCCGATGTCGTGCGTGACGAACACGACGGTGGGCCGCGTGCGCCACCACAGGGCCTGGAGGTCGAGGATCATCTGCTCGCGGGTGAGGGCGTCGAGCGCGGCGAAGGGCTCGTCCATGAGCAGGATCGGCTGCTCCAGGACGAGCGCCCGGACGATCGACACCCGCTGCCGCATGCCGCCCGACAGCTGGCTCGGGTAGAGGTGCTGGTACTGCAGCAGCCCGACCTGTTCCAGGAGCTCGCGCGCGCGGCCCACGTACTCCGATGTCCGAAGGCCGCGGAGATCCGGGATCAGGAGGACGTTGTCGAGAACCGTGCGCCACTCGAGGAGCGAATCGCGCTGGAACACGATGCCCGCGTCCCGGCGCGGCGCGCGCACGACCTCGTCGCCCACGCTGATCGAACCCGAGGAGCAGCCGGTCAGTCCCGCGATCATCAGGAGCAACGTGCTCTTGCCGCAGCCGCTGGGGCCGACGAGGGACAGGAAGGTCCCCGGCTTGATGTCGAGGCTGAGGGATGAGACCGCGTCCAGCGTGCGCGCCCCGCTCCGAAAGGTCTTCGTGACCCGGTCGCAGTGGATCTCCGCGCTACGTGGTGCCGTCACGGCAAGCCCGCGGGCTCAGCGCCCCGCCGACGCGGGATCGAACAACGACGCGAACTTCTTGAGGATCCGCGCCCGATCCTCCCGGCTGCTCCGGCCGACGGGCGGGAACTGATCCTTGTAGTAGAACGGCCTGACGGCGTAGATGATCGCGCGGCTGTTCGTGAAATCGCCGGAGAGCCGCTTCTCCGGTGGCATCCGCGGGTCGAGCGGGGTGCTCCACGTACCGTCGATGATGTCGATGTCCGTCGCGGGATCGACGCGGGTCTCCATCGCCCACAGGACCTCGCGGAAATTCGTCGGGTCGATGTCGTCGTCGACCACCACGACGTACCGTCCGTGCCGGGCCGCCGCCGCGGCCGCGAGCGCGGCGAGACCGACCTGCTTGGCGTGTCCGGCGTACTTCTGGCGGATCGCGATGACGATGAAGTAGGACGTGTCGTAGATGTACACGCCCGTGACGTCGGCGATCCCCATCGCCTCGTGCTGGTCCCACAGCAGCCCGGCGTGGACGGTGAGCCCGAACTGCGGGGCGCCGGGCCACATCGGCGTCTCTTCGCTGAGGATCGGATCGTTCCGGTAGTAGACGGCGTTCACGTGAATGACCGGCTGCAGCCGGCCCCCCGCTCCCTCGGTGCCGCCGGCGTAGTACCCGGGCCATTCGCCGAACGGGCCCTCCTTGCGGCTCTCGACGCTCGGGGGCGGAACCTCTCCCTCGATCGCGATCTCGGCGTGCGCCGGGATCGGCAGGCCGGTGAGCGGGCCGCGGATGACCTCCACGCCACAGCCGCGGATCCCGCCGACGAAGTCCAGCTCGGGCCGGCCCCAGTCGAGCTTCGACTGGGAGATGATGAACAGGAGCGGGTCGCCGCCGAATGTCGCGACGATCGGCGCGTTCTGGCCCTTCTCCCAGTACCGCTCGCAGATCTTGCGGGCGTGCTGGCCGGGGCTGCACCAGAGGCCAAGCAGGTTGCGCTCGTGCACCTGCATCCGGTAGGTGCCGACGTTCACGTAGCCCGACTCGGGATCGCGGTTGATCAACGTGTCGCCCGTGCCGATGAACCGGCCGCCGTTGAGCGGCGCGTAGTGCGAGGCCGGGAATCGGAGCACGTCGACGGCGTCCCCGGTGAGCACGTTCTCCATGACCGGCCCGGTCTTCACCTCGACCGGGGCGATCGGCTTCGACTGGGACATCAGCCGCGACACCTGCCGCACCAGCTCGAGCTTCGGGCTCTGCGGATCGAGTCCGAGCGCCAGGGCGACGCGCCGGTGCGAGGACATCAGCTGCGTGACGACGCGGAAACCGGCGGGGAAGCCCGCGAACTTGTCGTACAGGATCATCGGCGGACCCGGCAGGGTCTCGGCGATGGCCTCGGTCAGCGGCCCGAGCTCGGTATCGCGGTCCACGTTCTCCAAGCGGAGGAGCTCGCCGAGGCCGTCGACGGCCGTGATGAACGCGCGCAGATCCGAATGCGGGAATCCGTTCGTCCCCACCGAAAACCCTCTCTCCTACCCCGACCCTGGGCCCATTCGCGTCTCGCTCGCGCCATCGGGCCGCGACGCCGTGGCGCCGCGCGCTGGACCCACCCCGAATGGAGGCAACCTATTGGGCCTTGGATACAAATGTCAATGCGCCGCATCGACGATGAAGGGGCCACGGGTCGTGTGGCGCCGCGAACACGCGGTGACGCGGCGCGACGTCCGCGCCGCGTTCCCGATCTCTCTCGCTGGTTGAAGTCTCGCCAGCGCGGTCCGGCGCGGCTCCCCGCGCCGGCGCGTCAGACCGCGGCGGTGACCGCCCGCCGAGGCTCCCCGGCGACACCGGTGAACTCGGGCGCGTCCTCGAGCTGCACCACGCTGTCGTAGCCGAGGTGCGCGTACAGCCGGTTCTGCGCCGAGAGCAGCACCAACGGCTCTTTCGGATCCGCGTTGAAGTGCTGGTGGACCGTGTTGTGCGGCACGTACAGCAGGTCACCGGCGGAGAACTCCCAGCGCGTCGGCTCCTTGGCGACGCGGGCGTAGTACCGGTCGTCGATGTCGGCCTCGACGTCCCAATGGAGGCTGTAGCCCTTGCCGGAGATGACGTACACCGCCTCGTCGGCCATGTGCCAGTGCTTGCCCGAGCGGCTGCCGCCCGCGATCTCCTGCTGGTACAGGTCCAGGCTGTGGGTGCGAGCATCGGTCCGCTGGGGCGAGAGGATCACCCGCACCCGGCCGTCGGGGGTCGTCTCCCAGCGGGTGTCGCGGGGCGTGATGACCTTCTTCTTGTCTTCCCACCCCGGGCTCCAGAGCTTCGACCACTCCTGGCGCGGTCCGAAGCGATCGGCATTCTGGCTCGCGAAGTTGCCGGACCGGCCCTGCTGGATCAGGCCGAGCACCATCCAGCTCGTCTTCGCCTTGATGACCAGGGCCAGCGCGCGCTCGGTCTTGGACTTGTTGTGGTGCTTGTGCTTGCTGTCGGTGTGGACGATGACGAGATCGTCCTTCTCCCAGTCGTATCGCGTGCCGTCGTGGATCTCGTAGCCGCTGCCCTCGAGGATGTAGAAGTGGGCCTCGTTCTGATGGCCGTGGCCGAAGTTCGTGCCCCCGGGCATCAGCTCGACGAAGTGGACCTGGAGGGATTGGGTGAGGAACTCCTCGTCGCCGGGGCCGAGCATCCAGTAGGTCTTGGACTGGTCGGGATCGGCGTCACCGGAGTGACCGACGCTCGCGTCGTCGACGACCGTGCCGGCCCGGCGGACCCGGTTCTGGCTGCGCTGCAGGTCGCGCTGCTTGCCGAGGCCATAGGTCTCCGAGCCGATGCCGCGCAGGAAGGTGCGACCGTCCTCACCCACTGTGCTTCTCCTCTGTAGCCGGTGATTCGGACCAATGGTATGACATTTGACCCCCCGGCTACGGCGCCCCGAGGGGCCGTTCCGGGACGGGCGGCCGGCGAGCCAAGCCCGAGGCCGCCCGGGTCGCGGGGCTCGAGAGCGCGACCGCGAGCCACCCGGCGAGGCTGACGACGGCGATGACCTGGAACATCTGCCCGATCCCGAGGACGCTCGCGACCGCGCCACCGACGGACGGGCCGACGATCGCGCCGATGTCGAGGCCGGAGTTGTAGACGCCCGACGCGAGACCCACGTCACGGCCCTCGTTGCGCAGCTCGGCGATGGTCGCGGCGCTGGTCGCCCGCAGGATCCCGCGGGTCAGGCCGAGCACGATGAAGATCGGGATCAGGGCCGCCAGCGACGCGGAGAGCGGCAGCGCGAGCGTGGCCGCCGC
Source organism: Chloroflexota bacterium (assembly GCA_034666765.1). Lineage (GTDB taxonomy): Bacteria > Chloroflexota > Limnocylindria > P2-11E > P2-11E > UBA4735. The sequence continues at coordinate 4,444 of JAXDLF010000084.1, read as the reverse complement.
AGCCGCGACCACCGAGACGAGGGTGACGGTGCGGTAATCGATGACCCGCAACAGGACGACACCGGTCGAGCGGATGAAGATCGCCGCACCGCTCTTGAACGCGCGAAGCACGCCGACGAGCGCGAGCGAGATCCCGATCGTCGGCGCGAACACCGGGAAGAAGGTGTCCACGCTGTCCGAGAGCACGTTGAGGTACAGGACGATGACGAAGGCGAGCCACACCCTGCGGTCGAGCTTCGCGCCGGCCGCGAGGAGCCCGCGCAGCCCGTTCCCCCGGTCGACCGGGAACGGCACGCCTTCGACGGCGGGGAGCGCGAGGATCGCGAGCGCGCCGGCGATCGGCAGCAACCCGATCACCCCGAGCGTGGCCGGGATCCCCGCGATCTCGGCGAGCGACCCACCGATGACCGAACCGAGCGCGTAGCCGAGCGAGATGGCGGCCGTGTACCAGGCCATCGACGCGCCGGCCCGGCGGCCGCCGGTGATGTCGATCGCCAGGGCCAGTCCGAGCGTGCCCACGCTGCCGAACGCGAAGCCGTGCAGGACGCTCAGCCCGAGGACGGGGATGAGCTCGCCGTTCGCCAGGCCGAAGCCGCACGTCGAGATGCCGAACGCGGCGAGGGCGATCGCGAACTGCCGCTTCGCGCGATCCGCGCGATACGCGACCCCGACCGGCACCCGGGACATGAGCTGCATGACCGCGAAGAGCGACGTGAGCGCCCCGATGAGCGACAGCGAGTAGCCGTGGCCCGCGAGATACGGCGGGTACACGATCTCCGCGGTGCCCTTGGTCGTCGTGATCGTGACGGCGACGATGAGCAGCACCGCGAAGGGACGCCGCAGGGTCACCATGTTCCGACCGACATCCTTGACCACGTTCTGTATACCGGATACGTTTCGCCCACCTCAACGCGACATTTCGGGTGGGATGCGGCCGGCGAGCCGGCGACGGCGACCGGAGCGGACGGAAGGAAGCGATGCCCTACAGCAACGTGGGTACCCCGGAGACCCTCCCGCGCCTCGACCGGCCGGAGGTCCGCAGCATCGAAGAAGTCGTCACGACGGCGCTCCGGGACGCGATCCTCTCGGGCGAGCTGCGACCCGGCGAGCGGCTGCTCCAGGAGCAGCTCGCCGACCAGCTGCGGGTGAGCCGGATCCCGCTGCGCGACGCGCTCCGGCGGCTCGAGGCGGAGGGCCTGGTGCGGATCGGGCCGCGCCGCGGTGCCGAGGTCGCGTCCCTCAGCCGGACCGACATCCTCGAGATCTACGACATGCGGGTCTCCCTCGAGCCGGACCTCATGCGCCGGGCGGTGGCCGCCCTCGGGCCGGCCGATATCGCGCGACTCGTCGACATGTCGGAGCAGATGGACGCGCGCGCCGAGCGTCCCGCGGAGGGGCTGCGGGCGCGTCGCGGGTTCTACAGCGAGCTCTACGCGTACGCCGACCGGCCGCGCACGCGCCAGCTGATCCTCGGTCTGCGTGACGACGTGCAGCGCTACCACGTGCTGAAGAACGTCGCGGCCGCGCTCCACGATCACGCCGAGCTCAGGGAATGCATTCGGGTCAAGGACGCCGATCGCGCGGCGCAGGTCCACAGCGGACACCTCCGCCGCGCCTGCGCCGATCTCGTCGACGTGCTCGAGCGGGACGGATCGCTGTGAAGACGGAGCGCGTCACGTTCTACAGCGAGGGCGCACGCCTCAGCGGCTTCCTCCATCGACCCGACGCGCCGGCCGGCGCACGGTCGCCGTTCATCGTGCAGGGACCCGGCTGGCTCGGGTTGGCGGACGCGAAGCTGTACCAGCCGTACCACGAAGCCTTCACCGCGGCGGGCTTCGCCGTCCTCATCTTCGACTACCGCGGCTTCGGCGAGAGCGAGGGCGATCGCGGCACGATCTCGCCGGCCTGGCAGCTCGAGGACTGGCGGAACGCGCTCGCCTACATGCGCGGGCGCGACGACATGGATCCCACCCGCGCGGCCATCTTCGGAAGCGGCGGGACCGGTGGCGGGAACGCCGTGCTGGTCGCCGGCCACGAGCCGAGCGTCCGGGCGACGATCAGTCAGGTCCCGGTCGCCGATGGCCGCGACTGGCTGCACCGCATGCGTCAGGAGCACGAGTGGATCGCGTTCCTCGCCAGTGTCGACGCCGAGCGGCGGTCCCGCGCGACAACCGGGACCGGCACGACGGTGCATCCGCGCGAAGGGATCATGGTCGAGACGCCCGAGCGGCGGGCGAGCGCCGTGAAATCGGACGTCGACGCGCGCATCCCGAGCGCGGTGCCGTTGAGCGCGGCCCACGGGATCCTCGAGTACCGGCCGCTGGACGTCGCCGCGCGGGTGCGCGGCTTGATGGTCATCGCCGTCGCGGACGACGCGGTGACGCCGACGGATCACGCCGAGCAGCTCTACGCCGCGGCGCGTGCGCCGAAGCGGTTGGTGCTCCAGCGCAACACGACGCACTACGCCGCGTACAAGCAGTACGCCGGCGAGGTCATCCCGATGATGGTCGAGTGGCTGCGGACCCTCGTGCTGCGGGACGACGACATCGAGATCCGCCAGAACGGCACCCAGGACGAGAAGGAGGAGACCGTGCGCTTCATCGGAGCCCCGAAGGCCCGGGCATGACGAGCGACATCGTGATCCGCGGCGCGACCGTGGTGTTCGAGGACGGCGTGCGCCGCGCGGACATCTCCATCGCCGGAGGCAAGATCGCGAGCATCGACGAGGCCGGCAGGGCGCCGAAGGGCACGCGCGAGATCAAAGCCGAGGATCTGGTCGCGCTCCCGGGCCTGATCGACATGCACTCGCACCACCGCGAGCCGGGCTTCGCGCACAAGGAGGACCTCGCGCACATCGGCGCGCAGTGCGCCGCCGGCGGCGTGACGGTGTCCGTCGCGATGCCCAACGTGAGCCCGGCGCCCACGAACGCGGCCGACCTGGACGGCATGATGGAGATCTACCGGCAGCGTTCCCAGATCGACTGGAACGTCAACGCCTCCGGCGTGCAGCTGGACGAGATCCCGAAGCTCGCCGAGCGGGGGATCCTCGCGTTCAAGATCTTCATGGTCGTCGACACCGGTCGCTCGTACCCGCACATGCCCGGCATCGGCCTGCACGAGCACGGCGAGCTCTACACGCGCATGAAGGCCGTGAAGGCGACCGGCCTGCCGCTGATGATCCACCCGCACGACCAATCACTGATGGACGCGATCGAGAAGGAGTACTGGGCGCGCGGGGAGCGCGACTTCCGCGCGTACGCGAAGGCCTACGCCCACGACGACGGCGTCATCTGGGACACGGCCGTCGGGACGCTGCTCCGGCTCCAGGAGGCGACCGGCGTGCGGCTGCACCTCCTGCACACCCAGACCAAGCGGGTGGTCGAGATGCTGCGCGCGGCGAAAGCCGCCGGGCGCGCGGTCTCGTCCGAAGTGAACCCGTGGTGCTTCTGGCTGGACAACGACTGGGCCAACATCGAGCGGCTCGGGTCGTACGCCCTCTCGTATTACGTCGCGCCGCATCACGCCGAGGCGGTGTACGCCGGGTTCAGGGACGGGACCGTCGACATCATGGCGACGGACCACGCGCCGCACCTCCGCGAGGAGAAGGAGCCCGGGTGGACCGACGGCTGGAAAGCCCACACCGGCACCCCGTCGACGCAGTACTACCTCTCGATGCTGCTCACCGATGTCGCGGCCGGCACGCTCTCCTACGAGCGCGTGGCGGATGCCACGGCCACCCGCCCGGCGAAGCTCTTCGGCCTGTACCCGCGGAAGGGCGCGATCCGCGCCGGTGCCGACGCCGACATCGTGCTCGTCGATCCGAAGCAGACGAAGACCATCACCGACGCCGACGTGCTGAGCAAATGCGGCTGGACGCCGTACGCGGGCCGGACGGTGCGGGGCGTCCCGGTGTACACGTTCCTGCGCGGCGAGGCGATCTACGACGACGGCAGCCTCGCCGTCCGGGACGGGTTCGGCCGTCAGGCGGTTCGCGTCTAGAGGCCGGAGGTCACGCTCCGCTGGATGACCAGCGTCAGCGCGGCCCAGCCGAGGGCCCCCGCGCCGACCGCGCCCGCGAGCGGCAGGCCGGCGCGGAGCGAGAGCACGATCCCGAGGACGAAGACGAAGGTCGGGAGCAGCCCCCAGAGCACGCCGCGGAAGAACTGCTCCATCGTCGTGTCGGGCACGCGGTCGACGGCGAGCCACAGCGCCGAGAGCAGCGTGACCGCCGGGAAGGCGACGACGAGCCCGGCGAGCCCGGGCTCCCGCCGCGCCACGACGTTGACGAGCACGATCACGCCGCCGGAGGCGAGCGCCTTCAGCGCCAGGAGGGCCGGCTCGTTCACGGCCGCTTGACGCCGCTCCAGCGCTCGAAGAGCTGATGCGCGATCCCGAGCTGGTCGAGGGCCTTGCCGACGCTGTGATCGACGATGTCCGCGACCGT
>JAXDLF010000083.1:0-13586 GCA_034666765.1 Chloroflexota bacterium | reverse complement strand
ACACGCGCTACGGGTCCGTTTCCGTGCGCTCGGACCAGGAGACAAGCAGGCTGTGTGCCAGCCGACAGGCCGTCGGCGGCCGAGGGTCTAGAAGGGGCCTGCCAATTCCGGTGGCGCGAACAGCTCGGCCGGCGGCTGCCACCACTGGTCGACCAGCCGACCGCCCGCTCGGGAGAGCAGCGCAGCCAGCGTTTCGGCGGGCTGCCCGCCGGCGGCGGCGACGATGACGATGTTCCCGGCGGCGAGCTCCTTCCCGTACCGCGCGCGGACGGTCTTCGGCAGCCGGTGGGTCACCCGATGGAGCAGCCTGGCGGTGCCGCGCTCCTCCCTGCCGGGGTACCAGGCCCGCTCGCCGGCGATGCGGGCGGCGCGCGCCGGGTCGCGGGCGAGCACGGAGATCTCCTGCGGCCGGACGTCCGACTCCCTCAGGATCGCGAGCGCCGTTTCGGCCGCGGCGTCGTCGGGAAAGGACGCGGCGGCGACCATGCCTCCGGCGACGTCAGGGAGATACGACGAGACCGCCACTACGCGCGCCAGAGTAGGACAGGGATCCGCATCTCGTCCGGCGTCATGCCGCCATGCGAGCCCCGATGCAGGACGGCCTGGCCGTCCACGCGCACGACGGAGGCGCCACGATCGTCGCCGATCATGGCGATCACCTCGCCGACCCGCCGCCGCACGAGCGACGGATCGCCGCGACCGAACAGCCCCGCGTCGATGGCCTCCTCGCGATCGATGAGGAAGAACGTCCCGGGATAAGCGTGCTCGAGGTACGCCTTCACGTCCGCCGGCCGGTCGGTGTGGAGGAAGACGAGGCGCGGCTCGCCGGCGATCGGGTTGCGCAGGAGCGCGCGAAGCTCCGCATCGCCCTCGAGATCCACGAGCCGCGAGGGGTCGACGCTCGCGTGGCCGTGGTCCGCCGTGAGGATGACGAGGGTGTCCCCCGCGCGGCGACCGCCGAGGCCGCGCTCCAGATCGCGATCGAGGAGCGCCGCCTCCGCCGCGTGCTCCGGCCCGCGCGGACCGTACCAGTGCGCGGCGGTGTCGACGCCGGCCCAGTACGCGTAGATGTAGAGCGGGGTGTCGTCCTCGGGCCGCCCCTCCAGCAGCTGGGCCACGCGCACCCCCATGGTCGAGGGCAGCAGATACCCCACGTAGCTCGCCTCGGCCGCGTGCATCCGGGTCATCGCTTCACCGCGGAAGATCTCGGGCTCGACGATGTACGAGCGGCCACCGTGGTCACGGATCGCCTTGTGGATCGACGGCACCTTCACGTACGCGCGCGGGTCGATGGCGCGGTTGTCGAAGAACGACCCGCGCCGCTGCCCCGCGGGGCCCCACCGCAGCATCTGCGCGACCGCGGCGAACTCCTCGAGCCAGAGGAAGTACGCGATGTTGCCGTGCTCCTGCGGGGTCCGCGCGGTCTGCAGCGTGGTGATCGCCGCGGCCGTCGTCGACGGGAAGATGGTCGTCGCGTCGATCAGCTGGGCCGCGTCGTGGCGCGCCGCGCGGTCGAGGATCCGCGCGAGGAACGGGACGTCGCCGGCCTTCGCGAGCCGATGGAGCTGATCGCTCCCGAGGCCGTCGGACAGGATGAGGACGACGCTGCGGACGCCCTCCAGGAGCGCGGGCGCGACCCCGCGCAGCGGCGGCGGATCGGCGGACGTGCGCGCGCCGCACAGGTCCAGGATCGTGGCGGCAAGGTTGACGAGTCCGCCGCCGTCGTAGTCGGGCGCGAGGTAGCCATGCGCGCGGAGTCGTTCGCGGAGCGCGTCGGGCATCGGCGCACGATACGCGAGGGGTCGCTAGAGGGCTTCGGGTCCCGGCTCGTCGCGCACTTCGCGCGCGCCGGCTCCGTCGAGCACCTGCGCCGCGAGCTCGCATTCGGTGTCGGCGCACTGCACCGAGACGATGGCCCCGCCGTTCCGGACCACGCGGGCGAACAGGTGCGCGTCGGGCGCGTGACGGCCCATCGCGCGGCCGATGACGAAGCCGATCGCGCACAGCCCGCCGATCACCCCGACGGAGCCGATGACGAGACCGGCGGGGTTCGTCGCGAGGTTTCCCCAGGCGGTGAAGGCGATGACCACGACGAGGCCCGCGACCAGGCCGGCGATGCCACCCTCGAGGGCGTAGCTCTTGCCCCCGATCTCCGCCGCGCGCGACGGGTCGTCGGCGGTCAGCTGCACGCGGTCGGCATTGAAACCGGCCGCGTCGAGCGAGCGCATGGCCTCGGCGGCCTTCCGATCGCTGGCGAAGATCCCGACGACGGTCTTGACGGGCATGCCGTCGACGACCGTGAGGTGGGCCACGCCACGCCACGTCGCATGGCGCGTGCCTAGCCCGCCGGGAAGCGTCGCCGCACGCGTGCCAGCTCGGCGGACAAGTCGCCAGGGTCGGTGATCGGCGCGGAGCAGACGGTCCCGACGCACACGTATGCCGCCACGCGATCGGCCGGGTAGCCGCGATCGGCGATCCGCTGGGCGTCACGTCCGGGGACCAGCCACTGGCGCGCGCCCGCGGGGTCGTCGCTCCGCAGGGCGATCCGCCAGAGGGCGGTCGCGACGGGGCTGTCCAGCGGCCCGACGACGACGACGAGCCGCGGCTCGCTCTGGGCGCGGGCGGTCGCCGCTCCGAATGCCGCGGCGAACTGGCCCCACTGCCGGTACTCGCCGACGAAGCCGCGCAACGCGCGGAGCGCGCTGTCGCGCCAGCCGTCGTCGCCGGTCAGCACGGCCAGACGCAGCAGCGCACCGGCCGCGGCCGCACCGTCCTCGATGGGCTTCTCGCGCATCGCGAGGCGCCCGGGCGCGTCGCGCTCCGGCGCGTCCCAGAAGCCGCCGCGCTCCCGATCCTCGAGGACCGTCCGCATCGACGCCGCGAGCGCGGCCGCCGCCGCGAGCGCGCCCGGACGCTCGCCGGTCTCGTACTCGTCGAGGATCGCGGTGATGACCGCGGCGAAGTCGCTCAGCAGGCCGCGGAGGTCCGGCTCCGCACCGCCGACGTGCGCGAGCGTGCTGCCGTCCCAGGCGCGCTCGGCGATGGAATCCATGATCGCGACCGCCCGCGCACGCGGCTCCGGCGTCCCGAGCGCGCTCGCGGCGGCGAGGTACGCGGAGGCCGCCATCGCGTTCCAGTTCGTGTACACGCGACGGTCGACGAACGGCGCCCCGTGCGTCGCGCGGCCGGCCGCGTCGAGGGTGTAGTAGTGCTCGTCGGCATCCTGCGATCCGGAGAACGCCCGGACGTCCTCGCGCCAGAGCACCGCGTCCATCCAGCGCATGACGTCGCGCACGATGCGGTCGTAGCCGGCCGCCGGGAACGTGCGATGGGCCTCGCTGTAGATGGTCAGCAGCTCGGCGTTGTCCTCGAGCATCTTCTCGAAGTGCGGGACGCCCCATTCGCGCGTCGTCGAGTAGCGGAAGAAGCCGCCCTCGAGGGGGTCGTACATGCCGCCCGACGCCATCGCGCCGAGCGTCGTGTGCAGCATCCGCGCGACGTCGTCGCTCATCGCGCGCCGGTACTCGTCGAGCAGGAACCCCAGCAGCTTCGGCTGGGGGAACTTCGGCTCGCGCCCGAAGCCGCCGTACTCCGGGTCGTATTGGCCGCGGATGAGTGCTCCGATCGCACCGACGATCCCCGGCTCGAGGTCGCCGGGCTTCTGCTCGTGGGCCTGCGCCTCGCGGGCCCGCAGCTCCCGGATCTGCGGCTCGAGGGTGGCGCGCTTGTCGCGCCAGATGTTTGCGACCTCATCGACGTAGCGGCGCATCGCATCCGGCGGGATGTACGTCGCGCCGTTCAGGATCTCGCCGTCGGGCGTCAGGAACGCGGTGGTCGGCCACCCGCCCAGGTTGTACCGGCGGTTCACGTCGGGGCGCTCGTCGTTGTCGACCCGGATCGGGATGTAGCGCTCGTTCAGGCCCCGGATGACCGCGGCGTCGCTGTACGAGGTCTCGTCCATGACGTGGCACCAGTGGCACCACACCGCGCTGATCGCAAGGAGCACCGGCTTGTCCGCGGCCCTGGCCTCGGCGAAGGCGGCCTCACCCCACGGGCGCCAGGCAATCTCGTGCGCGCGGTTCGGGCGGGGCGAGAAGTGCAGGTCGCTCACTCCGTCTGATCGAGCTCGATCTTGTTGCCGAACGGATCGAACACGTAGCAGCGGGTCCAGCCGGTGATGACCGACGCATCCTCCGAGCGGACGCCCTGGGCCTCCAGCGCGCGGCGCATCCGTGTCGCATCGTCGACCTGCAACGCGAAGTGGCGGCGCGGATGCAGGTGCAGGTCGGTCTCGGTCGAGAGGTGCACCTGCCCGCCGCCGGGCGCTTCGAACCAGCAGCCGCCGTTCTCGCGAAGCGACGCGGGCTTCGGTACCTCGCGGAGGCCGAGCATTTCCACGTAAAACCGCCGCGCCGCAGGCTCGCCGCCCGGCGGGCAGAACACTTGCGCGTGGTGGAGTCGCAAAACGGGCATAAACCGAGTGTATGGAGCGTTCGGAAAGCGTCCGGGACCCTGGAAACGGGGCCGCCGGGGCTCTAGAATGAGCGTCGGAACACCCGCAGGAGGACCGTCTTGGCGATCGACACCAACCCAGCGGAGACCGGCACCGGCGACGCCGTCGTGACGCTCACGGCCAAGGCGTCGGACAAGCTCAAGGAGATCATCGCGAAGCAGGGTCGCGCGGACCTGGCGCTTCGCGTCTACGTCACCCCGGGCGGCTGCTCCGGGTTCTCATACGGCATGACCTTCGCCGACGGGGCGGAGGAGGGCGACGCGATCATCGACCACGACGGCGTGAAGGTCGTCGTCGACCCGATGAGCGCGATGTACGTCAAGGGCAGCGAGATCGACTTCGTCGACGCGCTGATGGGCGGAGGGTTCGCGCTCCGCAACCCCAACGCCGTGTCGAGCTGCGGCTGCGGTCAGTCGTTCAAGACCGCGGGCGACACCGGCACCGCGAAGGCCTGCGCCCACTAGGTCACACCTCGTCCCGGACGGCGGGGCGAAGCACATGCGATGAACGAGGGCGGCCGCAAGGCCGCCCTTCCGCTATCTCCGGGTCAGGAGGTCTCCGGCCGGCGGGTGAACCGGCGAGCCTTGAGCTCGAACCGCGGCAGGGCCCCCGGCGCCGCGACGGCCATGTCGGCGCGCACGCCGATGTCGCGGTGGATCGCGTCGCCGACGGCGCGCGCCAGGCCGTCGCCGTCGACGCCCGCCCGCGGCTCGACGGTGCAGCGCAGCGCATCCATGCCGCGCTCGGTGTAGGCCTCGATGCGGAACTCGATGACGTCGTCGAAGCGGCGGACGATGCCCTCGAGCGCGCTCGGGAACACGTTCACCCCACGCACCACGACCATGTCGTCCACCCGGCCGAGGATCCCGCCCTCGAGCTTGACGAGGGTCCGCCCGCACGAGCACGGACCGCGCGTCGCGCGGACGCGATCACCCGTCCGGTAGCGGATCGCCGGCGAGCCCCAGCGGCCGAGGTTCGTGAGCACGAGCTCGCCCTCGCCCTCGTCCGCGACCCGGCCATCCACCGAGCGGATCTCGGCCAGGAACTCGCGCTCGATGAGGTGCACGCCGTCGCGGGCCGTGCAGCTGAAACCGGTGGCCCCGATCTCCGTGGCGCCGGTGTGGTCGAACGCCGTGACGCCGAAGAGGCTCTCGATCCGCGCGCGCGTGGCCGGGATCGACGCGCCGGGCTCGCCGGCATGCACCGAGACGCGCAGCGTCGAGGCCGCGAGGTCGAGGCCCTCGTCGCGCGCGACCTCGCCAAGGCGCAGCGCGTACGTCGGCGTGCACACGAGCACCGTGGCGCCCGCCGCGGCGATCGCCGCGATGCGCTCGCTCGACGACATCGAACCCCCCGAGATGGCGAGCGCGCCGAGGTGCTCGGCGCCCGCGAACGCCGACCAGAAGCCGATGAACGGTCCGAACGAGAAGCAGAAGAACACCCGATCGGCTGCCGTCACGCCGGCGGCGCGATAGATGAAGCGCCACGTCTCCTTCCACCAGGCCCAGGACTCCGCCGTATCGAGGATCCGCAGCGGCGTGCCGGTCGTGCCGCTCGTCTGGTGGAGCCGGGTGTAGCGGTCCAGCGGATACGTGAGGTTCGTGCCGAACGGCGGGTGCGCGGCTTGATCCAGAGAGAGCTCGGCTTTCGTCGTGAACGGCACGTCGGCCCACCCGTCGACGGTCGCGGGCCCCAGCCTCGGGCGGTAGAACGCGTTCGTGCGCGCGACCTCCGGCAGCATCGCCGCGAGCCGGGCCCGCTGCGCGGCGGCCCGCGCGGTGTCGGTCCAGGTCTCGCTCGGGTCGAGGGCGGTCACCGGCCGATGATGCGCCGCGACCGGATCGCGCCGCCGTGGCGACCGGTCGGCGCGGACGTATCATCGGCAGGACGTCGTATGGCGGAGAGTACGTACCGGGTCGTCCCGGCGGTCGACAAGGCGGCGCGCCTGCTCGCGGAGCTCCGGGACGATGAGGGTCTCGGGATCTCCGAGCTCGCGCGGCGGATCAACGCGTCCAAGGGCACGGTCCGCGACATCCTCCTGACGCTCGCCTCCCACGGGCTCATCACCAGGGATCCCGATGGGCGCTTTCGCCGGGGCGGGCAGCGCTTCGACCTCACGCACCTCGCCGGCCCCCACCTCGACGCGCTGCTCGCCGCGTTCGGCGAGACCGCGCTCCTCGGCATCGTGACCGACGGCGGGGTCGAGATCGCGGCGCGCGCCGAGCCGAGCACCGACCTGCACATGAGCGCGCCGATCGGCCGGCGGCTGCCGGCGAACGTCGGGGCGCACGCGAAGGTGCTGACCGGTCACGCCGATGTCGGCTACGACGACGAGGAGTACCTGGCGGGCGTGCGCGCGGTCGCGGCGCCGATCGTCGACGCGCGCGGGAGGCGCATCGCCGCGCTCATCGTCGTCGGCTTCAAGGAGCACCTCGACATGCGCACGCTGAAACGGATCGGCGAGGCCTGCAGCCGCGAGGCGGCGAGCCTGTCGACGCAGCTCGGCCGGCACGCGGCGGTCGCATGACGAAGGAGCTCCTCACCCTCCGGGTGAACGGCGAGTCCCACACCGTCGCCGCCGAGCCGCACCACACCCTCTTGGAGGTGCTGCGCGAGGAGCTGCAGCTCACCGGCACCAAACACGGGTGCGAGCTCGGCGAGTGCGGCGCGTGCACGGTGCTCGTCGACGGGGTCCCGGTGCTCTCGTGCCTGACGCTGCCGGCCCAGCTCGACCGGAACGCCGCGGTGACGACGGTCGAAGGGCTCGCGCGCGCGGCCGGGATCCCCGGCGGCGAGGCGACGACGCTGGATCCGCTGCAGACCGCGTTCGCCGAGGAGGGGGCCGCGCAGTGCGGCTACTGCACGCCGGGCATGCTCATGACCGCGAGGGCCCTGCTGAACGCGAACGCGCGCCCGACCCGCGAGGAGATCGCCCAGGCGATCTCCGGCAACCTCTGCCGCTGCACCGGGTACACCGCGATCTACGAGGCGATCGAGAAGGCCGCGAAGGTCTCCCGATGAAGAAGACGCACCGGGTGGAGGTGGCGGGCCTCGTCCGCGACCTGCCGATCATCACCGTCCCAAGCGGGGTCCGCCTCGCGGTGTTCAACATCCTGGGCGACATCGAGATGACGAAGGCGGCGGGCAAGGAGCTCGCGACGCGACTCCGAGCGGCGGAACCGGAGCTCATCGTGACCACCGAGACGAAGAGCGTGCCGCTGGCATACGAGATCGCGTCGCTGCTGGGGCTCCCCTACGTCGTGCTGCGGAAGACCTACGTCTCGTACATGGGCGAGGCCCTCGAGACGAAGGTGCAATCCATCCCCACCGGACGCCCGCGCACGATCTACCTCGACGCGAGGGACCGCGCGCTCTGCGCCGGAAAGCGCGTCGCGATCGTCGACGACGTCTTCTCGACGGGCAGCACGCTCTCGGCGATGCGTGACCTGATGGGCCGCGCCGGGGGCCGCATCGTCGCCGAGGCCGCCGTGTTCACCGAGGGCGAGGCCGAGAAGTGGAAGGACGTCGTGGCGCTCGGGCACCTCCCGATCATGGAGCAGACCCGCTGAGCGATCTCTCGATCCTCGGCCAGCGGCGCCCGAAGGTGAATGCGTGGGCCCACCTCACCGGGCAGGCGAAGTACGCCGACGACATCGTGCTGCCACGGATGCTGTACGGCCGGCTGCTCCGCTCGACGCAGGCGCACGCGCGGATCAAAAGGATCGACGTCTCGCGCGCCCTCGCCCATCCCGGCGTCGTCGCGATCGTGACCGGGGCGGACATGCCCGAGAAGATGGGCATCATGCCGTCCACCCAGGACGAGACGGCGCTCGCGGTCGACAAGGTCCGCTACGTGGGCGAGCCGGTCGCCGCCGTCGCGGCGCTCGACGAGGACACCGCGTTCGAAGCGCTCTCGCTCATCCGCGTCGACTACGAGCCGCTGGAGCCCATCCTCTCGATCGAAGAGGCCCTCGGGCGCGAGGACGTGAAGATCCACGACTCGAGCAAGCGCGCCAACGTGTTCAAGGAGGTCCACCTCAGCTTCGGTGACCTCGAGGCCGGCTTCGCGAAGGCCGACCACACCCGCGACGACTGGTTCTTCTTCGAGGGCAACACCCACGCTCCGATCGAGACCCACAGCTGCGTCGCCAACGGAGAGGCGAACGGGAACGTGACGCTCTGGACCTGCACCCAGGTGCCGCACTACCTGCACCGCGAGCTCGAGAAGGTGCTCGGTGTGCCGCGCGCGCGGATCCGCGTCATCGCGACGCCGAACGGAGGCGCGTTCGGCGGGAAGAGCGATCCGTTCGCGCACGAGTTCGCGGCCTGCCTGCTCGCGCTTCGGACGAAGCGGCCGGTGAAGTTCACGCTCGACCGCGAGGAGGTCTTCTACGCCCATCGCGGCCGCCATCCGGTGAAGATGCACCTCCGGACGGGCGTGACGAAGGACGGCGAGATCACCGCGGTGCACTTCCAGAGCTGGCTCGACGGCGGCGCGTACGCGTCCTACGGGATCGCGACCACCTACTACACCGGGGCGCTGCTGACGGTCACGTATCGGGTGCCGGCGTACAAGTTCGACGGCGTCCGCGTGTACACGAACAAGCCGCCGTGCGGTCCGAAGCGCGGTCATGGCACGACGCAGCCGCGGTTCGCGTTCGAGGCCCAGCTGGACAAGATCGCGACGGACCTCGCCCTCGATCCGCTGGCCTACCGGCAGCGGATCCTCCAGCCGGCGCACTCGCGGACGGTGAACGACCTGCGGATCACGACCATGGGGCTCGGCGAGTGCCTCGAGCGGGCCGGCCGGGCGACGGACTTCAGCGCGAAGCACCGGCAGCTGCCGCCGGGCAAGGGCATCGGGATCGCCGGCAGCGCCTACATCTCCGGCGCCGGGCTGCCGATCTACTGGAACGAGATGCCGCACTCCGGCGCCACGGTGAAGATCGACCGGGGCGGCGGCGTGACCGTGTACTGCGGCACGGCGGAGATCGGGCAGGGCTCCGACAACATGCTCGCCAGCATCACCGCGGAGACGCTCGGCGTCATGCCCGAGGACGTGCACGTCGTGTCCGGCGACACGTCCCTCGCGCCCGTGGATCTGGGAAGCTACTCGTCGCGCGTGACGTTCATGGCCGGCAACGCCGTGAAGCAGGCGGCGACGAGGCTGCGCGAGCAGCTGGCCACGGTCGCCGCCGAACAGCTCGGCGTGCCGGTCGAACGGATCCTCTGCGCGTACCGCCGGGTCTACGACCACGAGGACCCCGACACGTTCATGAGCTTCACCGACGCGGCCGTCGCGGCCGAGGCGCGGTTCGGGACCCTGTCCGCGGCCGGCTGGTACAAGCCACCGCCGGGCATCGGCGGATCCTTCAAGGGCGCCGGCGTGGGGCCGACGCCCGCGTACTCGTACCAAGCGTGTGTGGCCGAGGTGACGGTCGATCGCGAGACGGGTGTGTTGACCGTGGATCGCATCGTCACCGCGCACGACTGCGGCCGGGCGCTCAATCCGGCGAACGTCGAGGGCCAGGTCGAGGGCTCCGCCTACATGGGGTACGGGGAGATCATCGGGGAGGAGCAGGTCTTCCGCGGCGGGCTGCACAAGAAGCCGTCGCTCCTCGACTACAAGATCCCGACCTCGCTCGACACGCCGAAGCTCGAGGCGATCATCGTGGAGACCCTGGACGCCGAGGGTCCGTACGGCGGGAAGGAGGCCGGCGAGGGTCCGCTGAACCCGGTGATCCCCGCGATCGCGAACGCCGTGTACGACGCCATCGGGGTGCGCTTCGACGAGACGCCGATCACCGCCGACAAGATCCTCGACGCGCTGGCGAAGAACAAGGACCGCGTCGGTCCAACCGGTCTCGACGGCGGACCGGATCCGAAGGCGGCCCTGCGCCGCCTCTCCGCGTCGACCGACGCGCGGGAGCGCAAGCGCGATGCTTAGGCTCCCCCGCTTCCAGCTGCACACGCCGGCGACGATCGAGGACGCCGCGCTCCTGCTGCGCGAGCATCGCGCCGCCGAGCAGGATGCCGCGAAGACGGGAACGCCCGGGATCACGGTGATGCTCGTCGCGGGCGGCACCGACCTCTACCCGAACATGAAGCGCCGCCAGTTCACGCCGAGCACGCTCATCAGCCTGGGCCGGGCGCTCCCGCGCGGGATCCACAACGGGACGGGCCTCACGATCGGCGCGGGCGCGACCCTCACCGCCGTCGCGAGCGACGAGCGGGTCCGGCGCGGCTACCGCGCGCTCGCCGACGGCGCGGCCGCCATCTCCACGCCCCAGCTGCGCAACATGGGCACCCTCGGCGGCAACCTCTGCCTGGACACGCGCTGCAACTGGTACGACCAGTCGCTGTTCTGGCGGATGGCGGAGGGCATGTGCATGAAGACCGATCCCTCCGTCGTGTGCCGGGTCGCCCCGTCCAGCCCGCGCTGCCTCGCCGTCGCCAGCGCCGACACCGTGCCGGCGCTGCTGGCGCTCGGCGCGAGCGTGCGCATCGTGAACGCCGCGGGCGAGCGGGTCGTGCCCGTGGCCGAGCTCTACCGCGAGGACGGCATCAGCCACCTGACGATCGGGCGCGACGACATCGTGACCGAGGTCATCCTCCCGCCGGCCGACGGCTGGCGCAGCACGTACCTGAAGCTCCGGGACCGCGGCTCCTTCGACTTCCCGATCGTCGGCCTGGCGGCCGCCGTGCGCCTGGACGGCGGCGTCGTGCGTGAGGCGCGCCTGGCGCTGACCGCGGTCGGCTCGCGACCGGTGCTCGTCGACGCCGCGGCCGCGGCGCTCGTCGGCAGCCCGCTGGACGACGAGGCCATCGCGGCGGCGGCGGCCGCCGCGCACAAGCTGGCCCGGCCGATGGACAACACCTCGGGCACGATCGCCCAGCGCAAGAAGACGGTCCCGGTCTTCGCGACGCGGGCGCTCGCCGCGTTGCGCGAGCACTAGTGCGCAGCGTCGCCGTCGTTCCCGCGGCCGGCAGCGCCGAGCGATTCGGCGGGAAGAAGCTGCTGACGCCCATCGACGGCGAGCCGCTGCTCGATCGCACGATCGCCGCGCTCCTGAACGGCGGCGTCGACCAGATCGTGGTCGTGGTGGCGCCGGACGCCGACGACCTCACCCGCGACGTGAACGCGTTCAGCGATCCGCGGGTCTGGCCCGTCGTGAACCCGGACCCGGCGCGCGGCATGTTCTCGTCGCTCCAGGCCGGCATGGCCGAGGCCGAGGGCGACGCGCTCCTCGTCCTGCCGGCGGACATGCCGTTCGTGCAGAGCGGAACGGTCGCGATCCTGCTCGACGTCTTCGCGTCCCGGCCGGCGATCGTGTCCCCGCGGTACCAGGGCAAGCGCGGGCACCCGGTGGTGCTCCCGCCGGGCCTGCGGGACGAGATCCGCGCGGCCGACGCGACCCTCACGCTGCACGACATCCTGAAGCGCCACCCCGACGAGCGCGTCGACGTGGACGTGCAGGACCGCGGCGTGGTGCGGGATGTCGACCGCGTGGCAGACTTGACCGCATGAGAGAGCTGTACGCGCGCATGGCGGAGCTGGATCGCGAGGGCCGGCCGTTCGCGGTGGCCACGGTCGTCCGCACCGTCGGGTCGACCCCCCAGGTGGTCGGCGCGAAGATGCTCATCGACGACCTCGGCCGCACCTACGGGACCCTCGGCGGGGGCTGCGTCGAGGGCGACGCGTTCGAGGAGGCCAGGCGCATCATCGCCGAGGGCGGGACGTCCCTGCGCGAGTACGAGCTGACCGAGGATCTCGCGTGGGACACCGGGCTCGTGTGCGGCGGCACGATGTGGATCCACATCGAGCCCGGCGCCGGCGCCCTCATGGTGGACGGCCGCGACCTCCTTCCCGACGTGCTCGCGGCATCGTCGACGGGCACCCCGATCGCGCTCGCGACGCTGCTTCGCACCGAGGGGCACGACGTGGCGCCGGCCGGCCGGCTCTACGTCGAGCAGCACGGCGGCGCCGGCGGCACGCTCGGCGACGCGTCGTTGGACGCCCGCGCCCGGGCGATCGCCGCGGACACGCTGCGGGCCGGGACGGCGCGGACGACCGCGCTCGAGGAGGGCAGCGAGCTGCTGGTGGAGCCGATCGTCGCGAAGCCACATCTCGTCGTCGTCGGTGGGGGCCACGTCGGGCTGGCTCTCGCCAGGCTCGCCCACGGCCTCGAGTACGAGGTCACCGTGATCGACGACCGGCCGGAGTTCGCGTCGCGCGAACGGTTCCCCGAGGGCGTCGAGGTCGTGCGGGCGGACATGGTCGAGGCCCTCGGCACCCTGTCGATCGGCTGGAACGCGTTCATCGTGGTCGCGACCCGCGGACACAAGCTCGACGCGCAATGCCTGCGCGCGGCGATCCAGACCCGGGCCCGGTACGTCGGCCTGCTCGGCAGCAAGCGCAAGACGATCCTCATCGAACGGATGCTCCGCGAGGAGGGGCTCGCCGAGGACCGGATCCGCTCGGTGCACGCGCCGGTGGGGCTGGACCTCGGTGGCCGGACGCCCGCGGAGATCGCGCTCTCGGTCCTCGCGGAGCTGTCGATGGAGCGGTACGGGGGATCGGGACGGCCGCTGCGCCTCGGCGACGACCTCTATGAGCGGGCGGTCTCACGTCCGAGGTAGGTCCGGCGTTCCATCTACGAGCGTGAGTACCGATGTCCTGACCTTTGGCCAGCTCCTCGAGCGCCACGAGCGCGAGCTGTTCGCGTACGCCCTGCGGCTCTCGGGTCAGCGCGCCGATGCGGAGGACCTCTACCAGGACACGTTCCTCGCGGCGTTCCGGGCCTGGCCGCCGCCGCGGCGCGGCAACGAGCGCGCCTGGCTGTACCGGATCGCGACGAACCGGGCGATCGATCGGGAGCGGCGGGCGAAGCGCATCGTGGCGAGCGTCGACGACCTCGCCCTCGCCGCGCCCGAGCGCGACGGCGTGACACTCGCGGATCTCGCGTGCGCCGTCGAGACGCTGCCGGCGGGGCAGCGCGCGGCGTTCGTCCTGCGCAAGCTGCAGGGGCTGCCGTACCTGGAGATCGCGGCGGCGCTCGACTGCAGCGAGGAA
>JAXDLF010000082.1:0-4122 GCA_034666765.1 Chloroflexota bacterium | reverse complement strand
CCCACCAGGCTCCGCCCGGAGCCTCATCAAGACCGTGACTATACGAGTTCTAACCAGGGGTGGAATGGGTAGTACTCAGTATCAAGCATGGCCCGCGATCGGGGCGACCGGAGACCAGTTCGACAGGTCCTGGATCCGGCGAGCGATCTTGGCGGTCGTGGCCCTCAAGATCGCCGCCATCGTCCTCGTATTCGATCCGATCGGCCTGCAATCGTTTGATTACCCCAAATCGATGATCAGCCGCGGCACGGAGTGGATCCTCGGTGGTCTGGTCCTCCTGGCGCTCCTTCGATTCGGGATGGCCGTGGTGCCCCGCACCCGGCTGCACCTCGCCGTCGCGCTGTACGCCCTCGCCGTCGCGGTCTCGGGACTCGCGGCCGAGAATACGTACGTTTCGCTGTTCGGCGAACAGAGTAGCTACCTCGGGCTCACCTTTGTGGTCGATATGGCGGTCCTGTACCTCGCCCTGGCGGTCGCGGTGCGCCGCTCCGCGGACTGGCTACCCGTCGCGATCACCCTCATCGCGGCCGCCGTCGCCGCGTGCGGGTACGCGATCGTCCAGTACGCCGGCCGCGACCCGATCCCCTGGATCGCCGATCCGAGCGTCCGCCCGTTCAGCACGCTTGGAAACCCCAACCAGCTGGCGCACTTCCTCACGATCGCGACCGGGATCGCTTTGGGCGTCGCCCTGCTGACGCGGCGGCGCGACGTCCGGGTCGCGGCCGCGATCTGCTGCGTGCTGTTCCTGCTGACGGCCGGGCTGACCGGCGCGCGCGGCGGATTGCTCGGCATCGCGCTGGTCGGCGTCGCCTCGTTCCTGGTCACCTGGCGGCTGCGCGGCGGAGCCCCGCCGCGGGCCGCGCTTCCGGCCGTCCTGGCCGTCGCGGTGCTCGCCGGCCTCGCGCTGGCCTCGCCGGCCGGGCAGCGGCTCGCGGAAGGCTCGCTCGCGGACCGGCTGTTCCAGTACAACGTCGCGCTCCACGCCTTCGCCGACCGGCCGGTGCTCGGCTACGGACCCGACCAGTTCCAGATCGGCTTCATCCGCAACCGGCCCCCCGAGGCGGTCGCGATCCTGGGGGTCGAGCGCCCGCTCTGGGCCCATGACTTCGTCCTCCAGGCGCTCGTGACGACCGGGCTCGTCGGCGCCGTCGCGCTGCTCGCGGTCGTCGCGGCCGGCAGCGCCGCGCTCTGGACGGCCGGGATGTTGCGCGCGCCCCGGATCGCGGCGCCGCTGCTGCTGGCGTGGATCGGGTACTGGTCGGAGGCGCTCGTGACCGTGTCCTCGGCCAGCATCGACTGGTTCCCCTGGGTCGCGCTCGGGATCACCGCGGCCCTCGTCGGCCGGCACCAGCCCGTCGAGCGCCGGCGCGCGTTCGGCGCGCTCCCGCGCGGGATCTTGATCGCTGCCGCGTGCGTCGGCGCGGTCACCGGGATCGCGGCGTTCCGCGCGAACCACGATGCCGGAGTGGCCCGGTTGAGCCTGCGGGCCGGCCCGTCCGAGCTGGCGGTCGCCGCGGCCGGCTCCGCCACGCGCCTCGATCCGGGCCGCGCGACGTACTGGAATTGGCTCGGCATCGCGAACGAGGCACTGGGTCTGGTGCCCGAGGCCCGAGCGGCGTACGCCGAGGCGGCCCGGCGCGCCGACTACGTCGCGACCTACTGGGCGAACCTCGCGCGGGCCCGGGCCGAGGCCGCCGCGGATTCCGCGGATCCGTCGGACCAGCGCGCGATGGCCCTGGCCGCCGCCCGCCGGGCCATCGAGCTCGACCCGTACGAGCCATTGGTCCGCCGGGCGATCGCCGACACGGCGTTCCTGCTGGGTGACTGCGACCGCGCGCTGGTCGAGATGGTGACCGCGTACTCGCTGTCGCGGGGGGACGTCGGGTATCTCCGCGATCTCGACCGGGGCTCGGAGTGCGCGACCGATGTGGCTGCCGCACGCCGGCTGCTGACCGATGCCCTAGGCGTCGCGGCGACGGCCCCGGTGTACGCGGGTCTGGCCGTCGTGGAGCTTCGGGCGAACGAGCGAGAGGCCGCGCGGTCGAGCGCGCTGCGCGCGCTGGAGCTCGACCCGGCTAACGCGAGCGCGCGGATGGTGCTGGACGCGACCGGACGCTAGGTCTAGCTGTCGAGCATCGCCTTGCGGACGAGGATGAAGGCACCGGACGCGACGGCGATCCCGCCGACCGCGAGCGCGAGGCCATCCATGCCACCACCGGTGCTGGTGCTCGGGAGTCCGGTGAGTCCGAGGATCTGCCCGCTGATCTCGCCCTGGAGACCGGCGCGGATGAGCGAGTCCGAAAGACCATGCACGGCCGACGAGACCTGAGCGGTCTGCGCCCCGAACGCCGCGGTCGCGGTCGCGATCGCGAGGACGATGATGCCAAGCAGTGTGACAACGACGTTCTTCATGTGTCCTTCTTTCTCTGGCTCCCGTGGCCGACCCGCTGGGCGCAACGCTGAACGATGTGAGGGGCGATTGCAAGCCTTGTGCGAGCGGCCAGGCGGCGAATCCTAGGTAGTACGCGGCGGTGTAACCACTAATAGGTATCCCGCGCAGCCTCGATGATGATGTCCTCGATGGCTCTCCTCCGGCTGGCCCTGCTCGCGGCGGTCGTCCTGTCGGCCTGCGTGAGCCAGCCGGCGGCCACCCTCGACGCCGCGCGGGCCAGCCCGAGCGTCGCCGCGCCGTCTCCGGCGGCGCCCGATCAGGTCGTCGTCTCCACCTCCGCGCAGCTCGTCGCCGCGCTGAGCGCGCGAACGCCGCGCGACATCGTCGTGGAACCCGGCTATTACGACTCGCCGCGGGCGTTCGTGAACGACAGCGGGCACCGGGTCCGGGCCGCCGAGACCGGGGCGGCGGTCTTCGGTGCCGGCTTCGTCATCGGCGGCTCGGCGGCGGCGGGCGACGCGGTGCTCCAGGGCCTCGCCTTCGACCTCAGCGACGGCCGGAAGACGCTCGGAGGCGCGGCGATCAACATCTGGGGCGGGGCGACCGGCGCGCGGATCCTCGACGTGACGGTCGACGGTCACGGCGCGCTCGGCTCCGGGCTGATGTCGCGCCAGCCGGAGGGCCTCGTCGTCCAGCGGCTGCGGGCCCGCGGGTTCACCGATTACGGCGTGTTCGTGGATGCCAACGAGCAGGGCCGCCAGGTGGCCCGTCCGGCGCTCATCGAGGACGTCGTGATCACCGACGTCGGCCGGGCCCAGCCGCGATCCGCGAACGGGACCGCCGAGGCGTGCCTGTGGATCGGCAACACCGCGACCGTCCGGCGGGCCGCACTGCGCGCGTGCGCTTGGATGGGTGTTTGGACCGGCACATCCGCGAGCGGGGCGGTGCTCGAGGACATCGCCATCGACGACACGCCGGTCGGTGTGTACCTCGAGCACTTCACGACAGCGTCGCTGTTCCAGCGGCTCCGGATCGGACCACGCGTGCACACCGGCGTCGTGTGCGAATGGGCCGACCCCGACTGGGGCCGCAAGCCGGCGTGTGTGGACGACCGCATCGAAGACAGCACGATCGACTCGTGCGCCGTCGGTGTGAACCTCGGCACCGGCACGACGCGCACGGCGGTCCGATCTGTAACGTTCGTCGGCCAGCGAGTCGCCGCCGTTATCGATAACGCGGGTGTGGGCAATGTGTTTGGCGGAAACGACTACACCGCGGTCGGAGATGGCGCGGTCGCGATCTCGACCGGAACCGCCGCCGCGTCGATGGTGTGTCCCCGATGGAGCGCGACCCAGGATCGCCAACCGCGATAGCGAGCGTTCGAGCGACGCGCATTCGGATGCCCCGAATCGTCGCGGGACGTAAGTGGGGTAGGGCTTTTCGGTAGGTCGGCGCACGTAGTCCCGGCCGTACTGTCGACAGCAGTCTCAGGGGGGTGGAGCCGGATGGCGT
The DNA here is from genome assembly GCA_034666765.1 of Chloroflexota bacterium. GTDB lineage: Bacteria > Chloroflexota > Limnocylindria > P2-11E > P2-11E > UBA4735. Next base: position 218 of record JAXDLF010000082.1, on the reverse strand, counting down.
CTGCGGTGGCCGGGCGTGAGTCTTCCCTCGCGACAGCTCGCGCGACCGCTCTCACGAGACGGTATGCGCCGGGGCTTGGCGAGCGGCGCCTGATTCTCTTCGTCGCCGATCAGCTGGCCCTCCTCGTCGCGCTCGGCGTGTCCGGCGCGACCGCGGCGGTCCGTGGAATCGATCTCCCCGAAGCGATCGCCATCGTCGGTCTCGCGATCGTGTGGTGG
>JAXDLF010000081.1:0-10976 GCA_034666765.1 Chloroflexota bacterium | reverse complement strand
CTCGCGGGCACCGCGCTTCGCGCACGCGATGGCGAGGATCGCCGACCCCGTGCCCACGTCGCCGACACGCGTCCCGGCCACGTCGATGCGCGAGAGCGCGCGCAGGCACGCCTGCGTGGTCGGATGGAGGCCCGTGCCGAAGGCCATGCCCGGGTCGAGCGAGAGCACGATCGCGTCGCCCGGATCGGCCTCGGACCAAGTCGGCCGGACGAGGAATCCGCCGACCCGGATCGGCTTGAACGAGGCCTTCCAGCTCTCGAGCCAGGCTTCCTCTTTGATCTCGCGGACCGTGAGGTCGCCGATCGGACCGAGGCCGAACGCCTGCAAATGACCGAGCGCGTCGCGCACCCGCCGGACGCGGATGCGCGCGACCCGGTCGTGCACGAGGTACGCCTTCACGACGTGCAGGGCCGCGGGGTCGAGCGGCTCCTCGACGGCGACGCCGTTGTATCCGACCCGACCGAGGATCTCGCTCACCGCCTCGACGGCTTCGGCGTGGGCCGGGACCGCGATCTCGAGCCACCGGATGGCCGTGGTCTCGGCGCCTGCTTCGGACGCGGCCGGAGGCCGCGGTGATGAGCTAGATGAGGGCGTCTTTGATCCGGTCGAAGACGCCGCGGTCGTCCTCGGACTGCTCGGGGATGCCCGATGCGGCGTGGAGCTTCTGGTAGAGGACCCGCTGGTCCTTCGACAGCGTCCGCGGAATGACGACGTCGAGGTACACGAGCTGATCGCCGCGGCCGGTGGAGCCGAGGTGCGGCACGCCCTTGCCCTTCAGGCGGACGGACTGGCCGTGCTGCGCGCCGGCGGGGACCTTCACCTTCGTCCGCGGCCCCTCGATCGTGGGCACGTCGAGCTCGTCGCCGAGCGCGGCCTGCGCCGGTGAGATGCGAAGCACGTGGACGAGATCGTCGCCCTCGCGGCGGAACCGCGGGTGGTCCTTGAGGCGGACGAGGACGTAGAGGTCGCCCGACGGCCCGCCACGCATCCCGGCCTCGCCCTCGCCCGCGACGCGGAGCTGCTGCCCGTCGTCGATGCCGGCGGGGATCGTGAGATTGATGTCGCGCTCCTTGCGCTCGCGCCCCTCGCCGCGGCAGCGGGCGCACACCTTGTCGACGGTCTTCCCCGCGCCCTGGCATCGCGGGCAGGTCGAGACGTTCACGAACCGCCCGAACACCGACTGCTGGACCTGGCGCACCTCGCCGCGACCCTGGCATTGCTCGCAGGTCGTGATCGTCGAGCCGGGCTCCGCGCCGTCGCCGCCGCAGCGCTCGCAGGTCTCGAAGCGCGGCACCTTGATCCCGCGCTCGCCGCCACGGACCGAGTCGATGAGCTCGATCTCGAGCTGCATCCGGAGGTCCGCGCCGCGCATCGGGCCGCGCTCGCGGCGGCGCGTCTCGCCGCCGAAGAAGGTGTTGAACAGGTCGTCGATGCCGAACCCGACCGCGCCGTCGGTGCTCCCGAACATGTCGTAGCGCTGGCGCCGCTGGGGGTCGGCCAGGATCTCGTACGCCTCGGTCACTTCGCGGAAGCGCACCGGGGCGTCCTCGGCCTTGTTCACGTCCGGGTGGTACTGGCGCGCGAGCTTCCGGTACGCGCTGCGAATCTCGTCTTCCGAGGATTCGCGCGTGATGCCGAGGACGGCGTAGTAATCGATGCGAGCCATGAGTAGATTATCGGGGTCATGGAGGATGTCGGCCGCATCGTCGTGCAGTGGGCCCACGTGCTCAGCGGCGTGCTCTGGATCGGCGGCGGGTACTACACGATCCTGGTCCAGCTCCCGGCCCTCGCCGCGATGCCGATGCCGGCGCGCGGCCCGGCCCTGGCGGCCCTCGGTCCCCGGCAGGTGCGCTACATCCTGCGCGTCGCCGAGCTCACCATCGCGACCGGGATCCTGCAGATCTTCGTGAACCCGCATGCGCGCGAGCTCAGCGGCCTGTCCTCGCGCTGGTCCCTCGCCATCGCCGCCGGCGCGGTCATGGCGCTCGTGGCGTACGGGATCCTCCGCGGCGCCCTCAAGCCCGCGATCGAGCGGCTCCTCGCGGTCGCCCCGACGGCCGCGACCGGCGACGCCGCGGCCGCGGCCCAGGTGGGCCTGATGCGGCAGCGCATCCAGCGGCTCGGCTACTCGCAGCTGGCCCTCGGGGCCCTGATCCTCGCGGCCATGGTCACCGCCCGCTTCAGCTAGGGAACCGGCGGACCCCGGCGGGCGTCTACCTCCCCAGCACCGGTCTTCCGGTCAAGGAGGCGGCCATGCGGCGAAGTGTCGTGCTGGTACTCGGGGTCATGCTCTCGATGCTCATCCTGGCCGGACCCGCGTTCGCCTGCGGCGGGCTCATCGGCCCGAACGGCGCGGTGAATCTCCTCCGGACGACGACGTTCGTCGGCTACCACGACGGCGTCGAGCACTACGTCACGGCGTTCCAGTTCGCGGGCGGGGGTGGCAAGTTCGGATCGCTCACCCCGCTTCCCGGCGTTCCCTCGAACGTCGAGAAGGGCGGCTCGTGGACCCTCCAGCGGCTCATCCGCGAGACCCAGCCGATCAAGGCCTTCGCGATCCCGGCGCCCGCGCAGCGCGACAGCGCATCGGGCCGGGTCGAGGTGCTGCTCGAGACGAAGATCGACGCCCTCGACATCACCGTCCTGCGGGGCGGCGGCGCCGCCGTCGGCGAGTGGGCCACCGCGCACGGATTCCGTCTGCCGGCGGACGCGCCGGAGGTCCTCGACTTCTACGCGGAGCGCAGCCCGATCTTCCTCGCGGCGGCGTTCGACGCCGACGCGGCCGCGGCGCGCGGCCAGAACATCGGCGACGGCACGCCGGTCCACATCACGATCCCGACGGCAAACCCGTGGGTTCCCCTGCGGATCCTCGCCCTCGGCAAGCAGGCCAACGACCCGGTCACGGCGGACGTGTACCTCCTGACGGATCGCAAGCCGGCGATCCTGCCGCTCGCACGCGGCGCGAACGGTCTCACCCTCGCGTACGACCGGACCGCCTCGGCGCTGCTCCTCGACGACCTGCGCTCCGACGCGGGCATGGGCTGGGTGCCGGCCACGGGCTGGCTCAGCCAGCTCCGCATCGACGCGAACGCGTCGACCATGACCTACGACCTGGCGATCGACGCCCAGGGCCACAGCCCATCGCGCGTCGCCGCGGGCCTCGAGGCCCCCGGCAGCTTCGACCCCACCCCGGTCGCGATCACGATGCTCGCCGCCGCGATGGCCGCGATCATCCTCGTCGCGATCCGCGAGCGGCGGCGGACCGTCCTCGCGTGAAGCCGGTCCTCGCGCTCCTGCTGCTGCTGGCCCTCGCGGCCGTCGCCGGCGCGTGCGCACCGGCGGCGCCGCGCGCGGTCGAGATCACGATCCACTACTCGCACTACTCGATGGGCGAGATCGACGTCCCCGCGGGGGTCCCGATCACGTTCACGATCCGCAACGACGACCCGATCGATCACGAGTGGATGATCGGCGACCTGGCGATGCACCAGCTGCATCGCGCCGGCACCGAGGCGGTGCACGCGTCGCGGCCCGACGAGCTCACGATCCCGGCCCTCTCCACCCGGACCACGACCCTCACCTTCCCGGTCGCGATGACGCTCCAGTACATGTGTCACCTGCCGGGACACGAGGTCTACGGGATGGTCGGAGTGCTCGTCGCGAAGTAGCGATGGACGACGCGAAAGCGACGGGCCCCGAGGCCCGCCGCTCGCGCCGGGGTGACCGCCTCGCCGATCAGCTCTGCTCTTTGAACTCGCCTTCGATCGTGTCCCCGTCCTTGCGATCGGTGCCGGCGGTCGCGCCGGCCGGCTCGGCCTCGGGCTGCCCGGCCTGCGCCTGCGCGGCCTGGTCGGCCTTGTAGAGGGCCTCGCCGATCTTGGTCGAAGACTGCCGCAGGGCTTCCGCGGCGGACTTGATCTTCTCCATGTCGTCGGTCTTGAGCGCGTCGAGGAGGGCCTTGATCTTCTCCTCGACATCGGCTTTCACGTCGGCCGGGAGCTTCTCCCCCGCGTCGCGAACGGCCTTCTCCGACTGGTACGCGAGGTTATCGGCTTCGTTGCGCGTCTCGATCCGCTCGCGGTTGCGGCGGTCCTCCTCGGCGTGCATCTCGGCGTCGCGGACGAGCTTGTTCACCTCGTCCTTCGCCAGGCCGCTCGAGGCGGTGATCGTGACGTGCTGCTCCTTGCCGGTGGCCTTGTCCTTCGCGTGGACGTTGACGATGCCGTTGGCGTCGATGTCGAAGGCCACCTCGACCTGCGGGACGCCACGCGGCGCCGGCGCGATGCCGTCGAGGATGAAGCGGGCGAGGCTCTTGTTGTCCGCGGCGAGCTCGCGCTCACCCTGGACGACGTTGATCTCCACCTGGGTCTGGGCGTCCGACGCGGTGGTGAAGACCTGGGACTTGGAGGTCGGGATCGTCGTGTTCCGCTCGATGAGCTTCGTCGCCACGCCACCGAGGGTCTCGATGCCGAGCGACAGCGGCGTCACGTCGAGGAGCAGGACGTCCTTGACCTCGCCCTTGAGGACGCCGGCCTGGATGGCCGCGCCGACGGCGACGACCTCGTCCGGGTTCACGCCCTTGTTGGGCTCCTTGCCGAAGAGCTTCTTCACGGTCTCGACGACGAGCGGCATGCGGGTCATGCCACCGACGAGGATGACCTCGTTCACCTTGGCGGCGTCGACCTCCGCGTCCTTCATGCACTGCTTCACCGGGTTGAGCGTCTTGTCGACGAGGTCGCCGACGAGCTGCTCGAGCTTGCTCCGGGTGAGCGCGATCACGAGGTGCTTCGGGCCGGACTGGTCCGCCGTGATGAACGGGAGGTTCACCTCGGTCTGCATCGTCGTGGACAGCTCGATCTTCGCTTTCTCGGCGGCCTCCTTGAGGCGCTGGAGGGCCTGGCGGTCGTTCCGCAGATCGATGCCCTGGTCCTTCTTGAACTCCTCGACGAGCCAGTCGATGACCCGCTGGTCGAAGTCGTCGCCACCGAGGTGGGTGTCGCCGTTGGTGGCCTTCACCTCGAAGACGCCCTCGCCGAGCTGCAGGATCGAGATGTCGAAGGTGCCGCCGCCGAGGTCGTAGACCGCGACGATCTCATCCTTCTTCTTGTCGAGCCCGTACGCGAGCGCCGCGGCCGTCGGCTCGTTCACGATCCGCAGGACCTCGAGCCCCGCGATCTGGCCGGCGTCCTTGGTGGCCTGACGCTGGGCGTCGTCGAAGTACGCCGGGACGGTGATGACCGCCTGGGTGACCTTGTCGCCGAGGAACGCCTCGGCATCGGTCTTCAGCTTGCCGAGGATCATCGCCGAGACCTCGGGGGGCGAGAGCCGCTTGCCGTCCGACAGGACGACCTCGACGCCGCCGTTCTTCCCTTCGGCGATCTTGTACGAGACGAGGTTCTTGGACCGCTGGACCTCGGGGTCGGACCAGCGACGGCCCATGAAACGCTTGATCGAGTAGATCGTGTTCTCGGGATTGGTGATGGCCTGCCGCTTCGCGACCTGGCCGACCAGCCGCTCCCCGTTCTTGGTGAACGCGACGACCGACGGCGTGATCCGCCCGCCCTCCGCGTTCGCGATGATCGTCGGCTCACCACCTTCCATGTAGGCGACGGCCGAGTTCGTGGTTCCGAGATCGATCCCAATGACCTTTGGCATGTGCGTTACTCCTTGTTTTTGGCCTTCGCCACGGAAACGAGTGCGGGCCGGATGACCCGATCGTGGAGGCGATACGCCTTTTGGTGTTCTTCGATGACCGTGCCTTCCGGTTTGCTCGATTCGACGTGCGCGACAGCCTCGTGCTGGTACGGATCGAACGGCTTCCCCAGCGATTGGATGGGCTCGAGCCCCTCGCCTTCGAGGATCTGGCGGAGCTTGCGCTCCACGAGCCACATTCCCTCGACCCAGGGCTGCCCCTTCACGTCCTCGGGCATGCTCGCGAGGGCCCGGTCGTACCCGTCGAGCACGTCGAGCAGCTTCGTGATGAGGTCCGACTTCGCGAACTTCGCGAAGTCCGCCCGCTCGGCTTCGTTGCGCTTGCGGTAGTTCGCGAAGTCGGCGGCCATTCGCTGCAGATCGGCCTTGTACGTACCCGTGTCCGACTGGTCGCGCGCGTCGTCGGCCACATCCGCCGGCGCCTCGGCATCGGACGACTCGGTCGCCGTCGCGCCATTCGGCTTGGGTGACTTCATGCGCTCCTCGAGCAGCCGCTCCGCGCGGCGTTGCTGTTCGTCCATCGCTAATTCCCCTCGACCACGCGCACGACATCGGTCATGAGCCGGCCGACGAAGCTGACCGCGCCGATCGACCGCGCGTAGTCCATGCGTCGCGGCCCGACGATCCCGACGTATCCGATGACGCCGCCCGCTCCGCCGTAGCGGCCGAAGACGAGACTGCAGTCGAGCAGCGGCTCGACGCGGTTCTCCGCGCCGATGGCCACGTGCACCTCGCCCTCGCCGATGATCGGCGGCAGCAGCTCGGAGAGCCGGGTGCGGTCCTCGAGCAGCGCGACCATCTCGCGGAGCCGCGCCGGATCGCCCGCGCCGAACTCCGGCTGGGCCAGGATGTTCTGGATGCCGTCGTAGTACACGTCGCTCGCGCGCGCGGCCTCGGTCGCGGCGAGCATGCCGGCGAGTGCCCGGACGATCTGCTGCGCGACGCCGTGCTCGGACCCGGCAGCCTCGGCGAGCGTCGCGGCGTCCGCGCCGTGGCGCTTGTCGGTGAGGCGCTGGCCCAGGCTGCGAAGCTCGGCGGTGGTCGCGGGGTGATCGAGGTCGAGCAGCTGCTGCCGAACGGCGCCGCCATCGAGGACCGCGACGATGAGCACCCGGCGATCGTGGATCGGCACCACCTCGACGTGCTTGAGCGCGCTGGCGACGCTCGCCGGCTGGGTGACGATCGACGCCTCCGCGGTCAAGCGGGCGAGCGTCGACGCGGCGAGCTGGAGCCACTGCGCCGTGTCGCGCTGGGCCTGCTGGAACTGGTGGCTGACGGTGAGCTGCTCCTGCGGATGCAGCTCGGTGTCCGGCAACAGGCTCTCGATGAAGTACCGGTAGCCGAGATCGGTCGGCACGCGTCCGGCCGAGGTGTGGGGGTGCGTGAGGAGCCCCAGCTCCTCGAGCTCGGCGAGCTCGTTCCGCACCGTCGCCGAAGACACCGGCAGGGCGTAGCGGCGCACGAGCGCGCCCGACGCCACCGGCTGGGCGGTCGAGATGAATTCACGGATGACGGCGCGCAGGATCTCCCGCTGGCGGTCCGCCAGCTCGGGCAAGCTCACGCGCTCTTGGTTGTTTTCAGTCAATTAGCACTCTCCCTCTGAGAGTGCTAAAAGCGTATCAGGCCGGCCGGCCGGGGTCAACGCGTCCGGATCGCCACGGCCGGCGCCGCGGACCCGAGCACAGAGAGGCACGCGTGATGCCTCCCCGGCGGGCGCCCTTACGTCTTCGGGACCGAATCGGGCGCGGCGGGCTCTTCGGCGCGCGAGGCCAGGACGTTGCGCACGCGCTCGAGCAGCTCGTCCAGCTCGAACGGCTTGGTGACGTAATCGGCGGCGCCGAGCTCCGTCGCGTAGAGCCGCTCGGAGAGGCCGAAGATCGCGGTCACGACGATCACCGGGAGATTGCCGATGCGCCCGTCGGCGCGCAGCTCGCGCAGCACGCTGAAGCCGTCACGCCTCGGCATCATCAGGTCGAGGATCATCGCCGACGGCGAGAGCTGATCCACGAGGCGCATCGCCTGGTCGCCGTCGCGCGCGAGCCTCGCGTCGAGGCCCTCCTCCTTCAGGAAGCTGACGATGGTGTCGCCAAGGTCGGGGTCATCCTCGACCACCAGCACGAGCGGCCTGCGCGCGCGCGGCACTAGACGCGGATCTCCTTGGCCAACCCCTCCGGATCGCGAATGGCGATCTTGCGCCGCCGGATGCTGATGAGCTCCCGGCGCTCCAGATCGCCCAAGACGCGATTCACCGACACGCGCGACGCGCCGGTGAAGGCCGCCAGCTCGTCCTGCGTCAACGTCAGCTCCAGGGTCCCGGACCCACCCGCGCCGCTCACCTGAGCCAGGTCAAGCAGATATTTGGCCACCCGGCTCGGGACGTCCAGGAAGATGAGGTCCTCCACCCGGTCGGACAGCCGCCGGACGGTCTTCGCGAGGGCCTCGAAGACGACCTTGGTGGCGGCCGGATGAGCCTCCACGAACGACAGGAAATCCTCCCCGGCCAGCAGGGCGCAGCGGGTGTCCTCGAGGGCGGTCGCCGTCGCCGAGCGCGGCCCATGGTCGAAGAGCGCCAGCTCGCCGAAGAACTCGCCCCCGCGGAGGAGCGCGACGAGGGCCTCCTGCCCGAACTCGCCGGGAAGCGCGATCTTCACCGCACCCTCGAGCACCACGTAGAAGTGCTGCCCCGGGTCGTCCTTCCGGAAGATGGTGTCGCCGCGCTTGAAGGCCTTCTGGCGGGTCCGTTCGGCGAGCCCCGCGAGCTCCGGATCGGACAGCTTCGCGAAGAGCGGCACCCGCCGGAGGTACTGGACCAGCTGTAGATCCGGCATCGCCCGAACGGTACCGCACTCTTGACGACCACCGCATCATTTGCGGTCCATGGATGAGGTCTACATCTCGGGCGCGCTCACGGCGATCGCCGACGGCGCGCGGGCGCGCGTCTTCTACGAGCTGCTCGCCGAGATCGTGAGCGACTGCGGGCTGCGCCCGTACCAGCCGCATCAGACGACCGATCCGATCGCGGCGCCGGACCTGGATCCCCGGAGCGTGTACGACATCGATCGGGCCCGCGTCGCACGGGCCGGCCTCCTCATCGCGTACGCCGGGACCCCATCGTTCGGCGTCGGCATCGAGGTCGAGATCGCCCGCGAGCGCGGGATCCCGGTGATCCTCGTGGCTGAGCGCGACCGCACCGTGTCGCGCATCCTGCTCGGCTCGCCCGCGGTGGTCGACATCGTGCGGTTCACCGATCTCGCGGCACTCCGCCAGTCGCTCGGCGAGGCGATCGCGCGCGTGACCAGGACCGCGGGCGATCAGGCCCCGGATGCCGTGGTCCAGCGGTTCCTCGGGAGCCTCGGCGCGGCGCGCCAGCTCCCCGAGGCCGAGGTCGCGGCACTTCTCCGGGTCGCGGAGCTCGACGGCGAGCCGGCCGGCGCGATCCGCCGCGCGATCGGCGACGGCAAGCTCTTCGGCGCGGGCCTGCGCGACCTGATCGGCCGTCATGCCCTGCGCGGGGCCGACCTGGCGGCGTTCGTCCTGCACGACATCCTCGAGCGGCCGTTCGCCGAGATCGCCCGGACCATCGGCGCCGATCCCCGGTCCGTCCGGCGGCGGGTCGAGCAGGCCCGGATCAAGCTGCAGCTCGCCGCCGACGCGGATGTCGCGGTCATAGGACAATGGCTGGTGACCGAGCTCATCGCGCCTCCAACGCGCGCCCTGCAGCTCCGTCTCTTCGCCAACGACAGGAAACGGGAGAACGATGAGCAAAGGCCAACGGAAGCAAAAGACCACCGGCAAGCTGGGCTGGCGGTCGAAGAAGGCGAACCACGGGCGTAAGCCCGGGATGGGTCGCGGGAAGCGCAACTAGCCGACCCCCACCGAGCTGAAAGAGGAGCCGCCCCGTGGAACGGGACGGCTCCTTTGATTTCCGGCGCGAATGCGGCCGTTACGTGCGCTTGCGGGTGGTCTTCTTCCGGCCGGTGCTCTTCCGGGCGGTGGTCTTCTTGCGGCCGCCGGTGGTCTTGCGCGCGGTCGTCTTCTTGCGCCCGGTGGTCTTCTTCCGCCCGGTCGTCTTCCGACCGGTGGTCTTCCGGCCGGCCGTCGTCTTCCGTCCGGTGGTCTTCCGTCCGGTCGTCTTCTTGCGGCCCGTCGTCTTCCGTCCGGTGGTCTTCCGTGCGGTCGTCTTCTTCCGACCGCCGCTGGAGGTCGTCTTCTTGCGGCCGCCGGTGCTGCTTCCGCCGCTCCGCGTCGTCTTCTTTCGTCCGCCGCCACTCGTGCCGCTCGATGCGGGCATCGGCGCCGGCGGCGGGGGCGTGCCCGGAAGCGGTGACGGCCAGCTCGAAGCCGGCTCCTGCTGTGACCCGGACCACGTGTCGCCGCGATTGCCCTGTTCCATTGAGGCCTCCACCTATTGATGCTTGATGCGCATGCGCATCATGCGCGCTTCAAGAGCTGAGGCATATCGCGTTCTCGTCATCGTCGCAAGCGGACGCATGGTCGCTGGACCGCGGTCCCTAGAGGAGGCGGACGAAGACCTCGCTCGCGATGAACCGGCCGCGCTCGGTGAGGGCGACGCGGTCGCCGTCGCGTACGAGGACGCCGGTTTCGTCGAGACCGACGAGCGCCGCGTCGACGCGCGCGCGGGCCGGCGCGCCGAAGCGCGCGCCGTAGGCGGCGAGATCGAGGCCCTCGTCGAGCCGGAGCGCCAGGATCGCCGTGTCCACCGCCGGGTCCGCGGCGCCGTCGTCGATGCGACCGAGGCCGCGCTCGACGCGGTCCAGGTAGGCCGGCAACGCGCCGGGCTGGCGGGTGCGCCGGCCGCCCAGGTGCGAGTGCGCGCCCGCGCCCACGCCGAGCCAGTCGCCGTTGCGCCAGTACACGAGGTTGTGCCGGCACTCCCTGCCCGGCAGCGCCCAGTTGGCGATCTCGTAGTGCCGGTAGCCCGCCGCGCCGAGGAGCTCGGCCGCGAGCTCGTATCGGTCGGCCAGGGCGTCGTCGTCGGGCTGGGCCGCGGCCGCGGCGGTGCGCCACCGTTCGACCGTCGGCCAGCCGCCGCCGCCCCAGTTCGCGACGCCCTCCTCCGGCTCAAGCGCGAGCTCGAGCGGATAGGCCGAGAGGTGGTCGGGGGCCTGCGCGAGCGCCGCCTCGAGGTCCGCGCGCCACTCGCCGTCCGGCTCGGCGGGACGGCCGAAGATCAGGTCGAGGTTCACCGCGAGCCCGAGCGAGCGGGCCGCGGCCACCGCCGGCGCGATGTCCGTCGAGACGTG
>JAXDLF010000080.1:0-2737 GCA_034666765.1 Chloroflexota bacterium | reverse complement strand
CGTGCTGCCCGGCGAACGAGGCCTCCGCGCCATCCTCGCCGATGGCCGACGACCGCACGGCGACCGCCGGATCGGCGCGGCCGGTGCGCTCGCGTAGCCCGGCATGGCCCTGCGCGACGAGGGCCCGGAGCGCCCCGAGCGCGGTCCGGTCGCCGTCGAGCGCGGCCCCGAGGCCGTCGAACACACTCGCGTCGAGGCAAAAGCCGGCCGGTACGCGGAAGCGATCGGCGAGCCGCGACAGGGTCGCCGCTTTCGCGCCGACCTGCTGCGCGTCGCGGGACGCGGGGTCTCCGAGGAAGGCCGTCTGCATGAGTGCGCGAAGTCTATCCAGCGCCTGCCCGCGCGTGCGTATGATCGGACGGCGCATGGGGAAGGTAACGGTGAAGCTGCACGGCGCCTTCAGCGAATTCGCTGGTGGCGCGCGCAGCGCGACGGTCGAGGCGAGCGACATCGCGGGCGCGCTCGCCGGTCTGGTCGCCCGCTACCCGAGCCTTGCCGAGCGCCTGCGCGACGAGCACGGCAGGATGCGGGAGCACGTGAACATCTTCGCGAACGAAGAAGAGATGCGATATCTGGACGGTGAGCGCACCGCGCTCCGCGACGGCGACATCGTCCACATCGTGCCGGCGGTGTCCGGCGGGGAGGTCTGGAGATGGCGCGCGGTGTAGCGGTGCTTTTGGGGACGAAGAAGGGCGTGTACGTCTTCCGCAGCGGGGCGGCGCGCGAGCGCTGGCGGCTCGAGGGCCCGTCCTTTCCGGGGCAGCCGGTCTATCACGTGGCGTTCGATCCGCGCGACGGACAGTCGCTCTACGCGGGGGTGAACATGACCTGGGGCGGCCCGCGCGTGGAGATCTCCCGCGACCTCGGGAAGACCTGGACGCCCGGCAAGAACCCGGCATTCCCGAAGGGCGACGCGCGGACCTTCTCTCGCACCTGGCACATCGAGGCCGGACACGCCAAGGACCCGGATGTGATGTGGGTCGGCACCGAGCCGGCGGCCCTGTTCAAGAGCACCGACCGCGGCGAGACGTGGGAGCCGGTGCGCGCGCTCAACGACCACGCCGATGCGCCGCACTGGAGCCCCGGTGGCGGCGGGCTCGGCCTGCACTCGATCGCCGTGGATGCCGCTGACGCGAAGGCCCTGACCATCGGGATCAGCTCGGGTGGGGTGTACGAGACGGCCGACGGCGGCAAGTCATGGACCCGCGTGAACCACGGCCTCGGGTCCCCGGTGCCGCTCGAGGCGGACGGTGACCTCACCTGCGTGCATCACGTCGTCGGCAGCCCGACGGTCGCGGGCGCGCGGTTCCAGCAGGCCCATACGGGCGCGTACTTCAAGGACGCGGGCGAGAAGAAGTGGACGAACGTGACGAAGGGGCTGCCGACCGATTACGGATTCGCGTCGGCGATCCATCCGCGCGACCCGAAGACCGCGTATGTCTTCCCCCTCGAGTTCCCGATGCGCATGTCGCCGGCGGCGACGGGCGCGGCGGTGTGGCGCACGCGCGACCGCGGCGCGAAGTGGACGAAGCTCGCGAACGGCCTACCCCGCGGAGCGAATTACGAAGTGATGCGCGAGGGCATGGCGACCGACCGGCTCGATCCGGCGGGGGTCTACTTCGGGACGACGAGCGGCGAGATCTGGGGGAGTGCCGACGAGGGCCGTACGTGGGCCCTTATCGCGCAGCACCTTCCGCCGATCCTGTCGGTGGAGACTGCGACGCTTTAGTCAGCTCGAGCGAGGCCCGCGCGGTGCGGCCTCGGTCGGCGAAGCAATGGGCGCAGACGTAGTCCTCGGTGCCGGCCAGGCGGATGTACGCGTCGGCCGCACAGTCGGTGCACTTCTCGGGTCCCTGGTGGTCGATGTCCACGCTTCGCCCCCTTGCGGAGGAGAGGCCTATGCACGACGGCGGCCACGGATGCGCCGGCCCAATGGTGTTGAGCAACTTTTGAGCGCTTGACGCTCCCCAGCCGAGTCCCGTACTGTTAGAACATCCGTTCTATGGAGGCCAGGCCAGCGGGACGGAAACGGGGAGCGTGGCGGGTGGGCCAGGAAGAAAACGACGCGCTGGCACAGGCGATCGCGCGGGTCGAGGGTCGCTTCGGCACGCACGTGCTCGCGCACGGTGCCGTCGCCGAACGGCGCGCCGGCGAACGGCGCATCCGGACCGACAGCTCGCTCGACACACTGACGCCCGGTCTCGCGACGGGCGCGCCGCTGGCATTCGTCGGCACCGGAAGCACCGGAAAGGTCGCGCTCGCGCATCGTGCCGCCGCCGGCGCGCAGCGCGATGGCGGCACGGTGCTGTGGATCGACCCAACCGCGACGTTCGACCCGCTCGCCGCCGTGCGCGCGGGCGTGGACCTGACGCGCCTGTTCGTCGTTCGGGCGACGACGCGCGACGATGTGCTGCTCGCCGCGGGTGCGGCATTGCGCAGCGACGGTTTCCGGCTCGCGGTCGTCGATACCGGTCCGCAGCTCGCGGCCGGCATGCGCATCGACGATCTCGCGCCCCTGTTGCCGATGGTGCGCTCGTCGCCTGCCGCGCTGCTCGTCATTTCCGATGTGCGCGCGCTGCGCCTTGCGATCCCCACGTTCTCGGTCGCGCGTGTCGCGTGGCGTGAGCGCTTCGGCCGCACGACCGGCTGGACCTCGCTCGTCGCGGAGCGCGCGCTCTTCCACTTCGCCGCGCTCGGCGGCGAGTCGCGCGACCTCGGCATCCGCGGTGGGCTGCTG
>JAXDLF010000079.1:0-17194 GCA_034666765.1 Chloroflexota bacterium | reverse complement strand
AGCGGCAGAGCAGCGGTGCTCCCACTCGGGAGGACCAACTGAATCAGACCGGCGTTGCAGGCGAACTCCGGAATAGCACGGGGCGCGGCCCAGGCGTCTATCTACCACGCAAGCCTGATCGGTAACTCCGGGGCCTGCGCAACACGTCGCATCGGCCCACCGATCGCGACTCGCGAGGGTGCGGACTCGCAGGCTCAAACTCTCTCTGGCCGCGAGCGTGTGGCGGATGGACCGCGCCACGAGGAAGGGCGCCGTGCTTTCCGACGGTGGGCTCAAGCGCTTCCTGGACGATCACGCCGTGGTCCTGGTCGAACTTGGTGCCGGCAACGCATACCGAGTGAGGACGACTCGACCGATCACGACGACCTTCGCGTGGAGCTGAAGCCCAAGTCATGCCCGTTCCGACCAATCCTCCGCCCTATTGAGCCGCACGTGGAAGCGACGCCATGGCGTTCGCCTTCGCCGGAAAAGATGTACGTGACTTTCTTGTTAGCGTCTCGCGAGTGTCCTCCCGCTGGTACCAACTCCTCGTAGACCGACTTGCGCGCCACGAGGGGCGCGTCGCCATCGCGCTCGTGGCCACGTACGCGATCCTGTTCGGTGCGCTCTCCCTCATCCGCCATTGGTCGTTCCACTCGACCGGCCTCGACCTCGGCGTCTTCGACCAGGTCGTGTGGAACACCTCGCAGGGCCGCTTCATGGAGTCGACGCTCAGTCTCGACCGCTGCGTACCCCACTCGTTCTTCGGCGATCACTTCTCGCCGATCCTCCTGGCACTCGTCCCGCTCTACTGGGTGGCCCCCCACCCCGAGACGCTGCTCGTCGTGCAGACGGTCGCGCTCGCCCTCGGCGCGCTCCCGATCTACCTGATCGCGAGGCAGCTCCTGCCACGCGGTATCGAGCGGCTCATCTGGATCCTCGCGTACGTGCTCAGCGCGCCGCTCGCCTTCATCACCCTCTACGACTTCCACGAGGTCGCCCTCGCGGTGCTGCCGCTCGGCCTGGCGATGTACTTCCTCATGAACCGGCGCACCCTGCCGATGGTCGCCGCCCTGCTCGTCGCGTTCACGGTGAAGGAGGAGGTGGCGCTCATCGGCATCGGCTTCGGGATCGCGCTCGCCATCCAGGGCCGGTGGCGGAGCGCGGCGCTCGTCGCGATCGGCAGCGCCGCCGTCTTCGTCGTGACGTTGAAGGTGATCATCCCCGCGTTCGCGGACGCGCCGTACCAATACCTCGGCCGGTACGCGAGCCTCGGCGGCAGCGAGCTCGAGATCCTGCGCACGCTGCTGCTGGACCCGTTGCGCGCCTTCGCCGTCCTCGACGACGGCGAGGTTGGATCGAAGGTCGTCTTCGTGCTCAGCCTCTTCGCTCCGGGCCTCCTGCTCGCCCTGCGTTCGCGCTGGGCGATCGTCCCGGCCATCGTGCCGCTCGGCTATCTGTTGCTCTCCGACTACGGCGGCGAGCACACCCTCCACAACCAGTACGGCGCGCCGATCATCCCGCTCGCGCTCGGCGCGTCGATCATCGGATTCGCGAAGACCAGCCAACGCTGGCGACCCCGCCTGGTCCTCGGCGTGGTCCTGGCGACCCTCTTCTTCTGCGTCGGCTTCGGCGGCTGGCCCTTCTCGCGTGACTTCGAGGCCGCCTATCTGCGGGGCAACCCCGATCGGGCTCCCTCGGGCACGCCGATGGTGCTGCGCGAGCCGCGCTACGACGCGCTGCTGGCGACCGTGCACGCGATCCCGGCCGGCGTGCCGATCGCGTCGACCGACTTCTGGGTCACCCAGGTCGGCGAACGGCGCTTCAACTACCACCTCGCGGCGCTCGCCACGTGCGACGCGCAGTACGTGATCCTCGACTACGCCGATCCGAGCATGAACCGGGACGTGGGCCGCTTCACCCAGGCGCGCGAGGCCCTGCGCGCGGCGGGGTTCGACGAGATCGCGGCCGGCGAAGGGCTCTCGCTGCTCCGCCGCCGCTGATCGGCGCCGTCAGGCGAGAATGACCCCATGCGACGGATCGGCCACCGCGGCGCGATGGGCCATGCCCCCGAGAACACCGTCGCCGCGTTCGAGAAGGCGATCGCCCTCGGCTGCGACGAGGTGGAGACGGACGTCTGGATCGCGGAGGACGGCCGGCTCGTGATCTCGCACGACCGGCCCGCCGCCGGCACCGAGCTGCCCCTCGAGCAGGTCCTCGACCTCTGCCGCGGTCGGGTCGGGGTCAACGTCGAGCTGAAGTGCGAACGCGACGAGGTCCGGGCGGCGGAGACCGGAGCCCGGGTCGCGGCGCGGCTGGCCGAGCGCGCCGATCCGGACGCCTACGTGTCGAGCTTCTGGTGGCCGGCCCTGGCGGCCGCGCGCGCCGCCGCCCCCGGCGTGCGACGGGCGTTCGTCTTCGCCGACTCGCCCGATCGCGGGGCGCTCATCGCGAGCGCCGCGTCGCTCGGCCTCTGGGCGCTGCATCCGAACCGGGCATACGTGACGAAAGAGCTCGTCGCGGCCGCGCACGCCGCCGGACTGCGGGTGAACGCCTGGACCGTGAACGATCCGGACGAGATCGCGGCCTTCGCCGCGCTGGGGGTGGACGGGATCATGTCGAACTGGCCGGAGCGGGTCCCGAAGGGCTGACCCAGCCGCGCGATCGCTCGACCGCGCGCAGCCACCCCGCGTACCGGAGATCGCGTTCGTCGGCACTCATGGCCGGCGTGTAGCGGGCGGCGACCTCGCGCCGCGCGGCGAGCTCGGCGGTCGTCTTCCAGAGACCGACGCCGAGACCCGCGAGCAGCGCGGCGCCGAGCGCGGTCGTCTCGCGCACGGCGGCGACCTCGACCGGCACGCCAAGCAGGTCCGCCTGCAGCTGCATGAGGAACGCGTTCGCGGTGCCGCCTCCGTCGGCCCGCAAGATCTCGATCGGCTGGCCCGCCGCGCGCATCGCCTCGACGAGATCGCGGGTCTGGAACGCGATGCTGTCGAGCGTGGCCCGCACGAGGTGCGCCCGGGTCGTGCCGCGCTCGATGCCGATGAGCAGGCCGCGGGCGTACATGTCCCAGTGCGGCGCGCCGAGTCCGGTGAACGCGGGCACCAGGTAGAGGCCGTCCGCCGCGGGGACGGATGCCGCGAGGGCCTCGGTCTCCGCGGCGTCGCGGATGATGCCGAGGCCATCGCGCAGCCACTGGATCGCGGCGCCGGTCACGAACGCGCTGCCCTCGATGGCGTAGCGAAGTCCGGCGCCGATGTCCCAGGCGATCGTGGCGAGCAGCCCGCCGTCGCTCATCCGCGGCTGCTCGCCGGTGTTGGCGAGCAGGAAGCAGCCCGTCCCGTACGTGTTCTTCGCCTCGCCCGCGGCGAAACAGCTCTGGCCGAACAGCGCCGCCTGCTGATCGCCGGCCAGGCCGGCGATCGGGATCGCCGCCCCGAAATGCGCCGCCTCGGCCTCGGCGACGACCCCGCTGCAGGCCACCGGTCTCGGAAGGAGCGACCGCGGCAGCTCGAGTGCCGCGAGCAGCTCGTCGTCCCAGGCCGCCCGACGGATGTCGAAGACCATCGTCCGCGACGCGTTCGAGACATCGGTGATGTGCGCGCGCCCGCTCGTCAGCTTCCAGACGAGCCAGCTTTCGACGGTGCCGCAGAGCAGCTCGCCCGACCGGGCCCGCGCCTGCGCGCCCGGCACCTGGTCGAGGATCCAGCGCACCTTCGGCCCGGAGAAGTACGCGTCGATGACCAGGCCGGTGCGCTCGCGAACCGTCGCGTCCCAGCCCTCGCGTCGCAGCCGCTCGCAGATGGCCGCGCTCGCCCGGCTCTGCCACACGACCGCGCGGTGGATCGGCCTGCCGGTCGCGCGCTCCCAGACCACGGTGGTCTCGCGCTGGTTGGTGATGCCGATCGCCGCGATGTCGCGGCCCGCGACGCCCGCCGCCGCGATGGCCTCGCGGCCCACGGCGACGGTGGTCGCGAAGATCTCCTCGGCGTCGTGCTCCACATGCCCCGAGGCGGGATAGTGCTGGGCGATCTCTCGATCGGCCGAGCCGCGGATCCGGCCGTCCTCGTCGAAGACGACCGCCGCCGACCCGGTGGTGCCCTGATCGAGCGCCAGGATCGCGCTCATGGCGCGGAGAAGCGGCGCATGGGCGCGATCTCATCCCGGTAGGCGGCGACCTCGGCGGCCTGCCGCGCCGGGTCCCACCCGAGGAGCCCGCCGACGAGCTCGGCGGTCGCATCGAGACGGTCGAGGCCCTGGCACGCGGCCAGGCCGATCGCGGTGCGGCGCAGCAGCGCGTCCCCCAGCGTCATCGCCCACTCCTCGCGGACCGCGCGGACGATGTCCCCCGGGGTCGCGGCCGTGTGCGGGCAGAGCGGGTCGGCGCCGCCGGCGATGGGCCGCTCCGCACCGGGCAGCGGCACCCGGCTCGTCCGGCAGATCGCCCGGGAGCCGAGCCGGGACGCGACCAGGTCGGTCACCTCCTCCGCGATCGACCGGTACGCGGTGATCTTGCCGCCGATCACCGACAGGGCCCCGTCGACGCCGTCCCGCCGGTGGTCGTACAGCTTGTGCTTGCGCGAGACCTCACCCTCGGCCACGCCTTCCTCGCGGGCCAGCGCGCGGACGCCCGCCCACGTGAACAGGATGTGATCGAACGGCGCGTGCGGGAACGCGCGGCTCGCCTCGGCGCGCAGGTACTCGACGTCTTCGGCGGACGCCTCGGCCGCCGCGGGGTCACCCTGGTAGTCGGTGTCGGTCGTGCCCACCATCGTGTAGCCGTTCCACGGGAGGACGAAGAAGAGCCGCCCGTCACGCTTCGCGAAGAGCACGTGGGCCTGCTCGGTGGCCCGCGGGACGACGATGTGGGTGCCCTTGGTGAGGCGCAGCAACGGCCGGGGGTCCGGCCGCAGCGGGGCGAGGGTCCCGTCGAGCCACGGGCCGGTGGCGTTGACCGTGAACCTGGCGTGCACCTCGAGTGCCGTCCCGCCGATCAGGTCCCGCACCGTCGCGCCGACCACCGACGAGCCGTCGCGGAGATAGCCGGTCGCGCGGGCGTGATTGAGGATCGCGGCGCCGTGCGCGGCCGCGTCGACGGCGTTCTCGACGACCAGCCGCTCCACGAACGGCACCTGCGCGTCGTAGAAGCGCCATGCGCCGTCCAGGCCATCCGGATCCAGGTTCGGCTCGGCCGCGAGGGTCTCGGCCCGCCCGAACCGCTTGCGGCGCGGCAGGCTCTTGTCCAGCGACAGCAGGTCGTACAGGAGCATCCCGACGCGCAGCTTCAGGCGGTAGAACGGGCTGCGGCGGTACAGCGGCATCAGGAACGCGAGCGGGAACACCAGGTGCGGCGCGATCCGCAGGAGGGTCTCGCGCTCGCGCATGTCGCTCCGGACGAGTCCGAAGTCGAAGAGCTCGAGGTACCGGAGCCCGCCGTGAATGAGACGCGTGGGGCGTGAGCTGGTGCCCGACGCGAGATCGTGCTGCTCGACGAGGGCGACCGACAGGCCCCGGAGCGCGGCGTCGCGCGCGATGCCCGCCCCGATGATGCCGCCGCCGATGACAAGGAGATCGACGGTGCGGCCGCCGAGCGACCGCACCGTCTCTTCCCGCGTCGTCGCTATTTGTTCGCCTTGTTGTACTTGTCGATCTGGTCGTTCATGTCGGCGGCGGCCGCGTCCAGCGCGGCCTGGCTCGTCGCCTGGCCGAGGAGGACCGACTCGATCATCTTCTGCGTACGCGCGCGCGCCTGGGGCATGACTCCGAGCACGCACCCGTTGGTCGCGCGGTTCTGCGGCGAGTTGCGGATCTGGTTCGTCGCGGTCAGGAACTGCGGGTACTTGGTCGACCAGTCCTTGCTCGGGCCTTCGTCGTAGGCCTTCTTGACGATCGGGTAATACCCGGTGTCGGACTGCCACTGCGCCTGGACCGCCGGGGTCATCGCGTACTTGATGAACTCCCACGCGGCCTGCTGCTCTTCGGCCGGCCGGCTCTTCAGGATGTAGAGCGAGGCACCACCGATGATGTTGCCGCCCGTCGCGGGCTTGCTGTCCGGACGCGGGTAGATGCCCGTGCCGACCTGGAACTTCGCGTTGTTGATGGAGCCGCGCAGCGAGGCGGAGCTCTCGATGTACATCGCGCTCTTGCCGGCGTTGAACGCGTTCGTCGCGCCGGCGTTGTCGATGCCCGGGTTGTAGAAGTAGCCGCCGTCGACGCCGGCCTTCCACCAGTCGAGGATCGCCTTGCCCTCCGCGCCGTTGTAGACGACCTTGGTCGCGCGGTTGTCTCGGCCGTTGCCCTGGTCGCAGTACAGGGCGCCGGACGTCGCCATGAGCTGCTCGAAGAGCCAGCCGTAGATCGACGGCCCGAAGCCGTACTGGACGGTCTGCCCGCTGGCGTCCTTCTTCGTCAGCTTCTTCGCGTAGTCGGTCACCTCGCTGAACGTGAGCGGCGGCTTCTCGGGATCGAGATTGGCCGCCTTGAACGCGTCCTTGTTGTAGAGGAGGATCGACGACGAGGCGTTCCAGGGCATGCTCTGCAGCTTGTCCTGGTACTTGTAGTAGTTGATGACCGCCGGCTCGAAGTCGGTGGTGTCGAACTTGTCACGGTCGATGAACGCCTGCATCGGCGTGATCTCACCCGACGCGCGCATGTAGGCCTGGCCGATGTCGTAGACCTGCGCCAGCGCCGGCGCGGAGTTCGAGGCGAGCGCCGTGTTCAGCTTGGACAGCAGGTCGTCGTAGGTCCCTTGGAACACCGTCTCGACCTTGATCGCGGTCTGGCTCGCGTTGAAGTTGTTGACGATCTTGTTCAGAGCGTCGCCGTTCACGCCGCTCATGGCGTGCCACCACACGATCTTGGCGGCCGGCTTGACGTCCTTACCCGGAGCGAGTCCCGACTGATCGGACGACGTGCCTCCCCCGCCCGCCGGCGCGCCACCGCACGCCGCCGCGACGAACGAGATGATGAGCGCGAGTGCTGCGAACCTACGCATGTATTCCCTCCCGCGTACTAGCCCTTGACCGCGCCCGCCGTCAGCCCGCGAATGAGCTGCCGCTGTCCTGCGATCAGGAGCGCGAGCGTGGGTATCGCGACCATGATGACACCAGCCATGATGACACCCCAGCGGGCCGACTCCTCGAAGCGGAGCTGCGCGACGCCGACCTGGGTGGTGCGCATGAGCGTCTGGTTCGTAACGAGGAGCGGCCAGAAGTACTGGTTGTACGTCGACAGGAAGCCATAGATGCCGACGGTGGCGAGCGCCGGCCGCGAGAGCGGGATCACCATCGAGCGCAGGAACCGGAACGAGCTCGCGCCATCGATGCGCGCGGCGTCCCAGAGCTCGCGGGGGATCTGCATGAATCCCTGCCGAAGCAGGAACGTGCCGAAGGCCGTCGCCATGAACGGGACCGCGAGGCCCTGATAGGTGTCGATCCAGCCCAGCTGCCGGACCGTGAGGTAGTTCGGGATGATCGTGGCCTCCCACGGGATCATGAGGGTGCTCAGGAAGAGGAAGAACAGCAGCGAGCGCCCGCGGAACACCAGGAACGAGAACGCGTACGCCGCGAGACTCGCGGTCACCAGCTGGCCGATCACCACCGCGCTCGACACGACGAAGCTGTTCAGGAGGTAGCGGCCGATCGGGATGGTGTTGAGGACCGTTTCGTAGTTGGCGAGGGTCGGATTGGCCGGGAGGATCGGCGGCGGGAACTGCACGATGTCGCGCTCGGGCATGAGCGAGTACGAGAGCGCCAGCAGCAGCGGGAACGCCACCAGGAGCGCGACGCCCGTGAGCACCACGTACGCGACGACCTGGCGAGGGCGCACCGGACGCCGGCGGGGCGCGATGGCCCCGCTCACTGATAGTGCACTCGGCGCTCGACGACCTGGAACTGGATCACCGTCAACGCGAGCACCAGCACGAACAGGACGACGGCCTGCGCGCTCGCGTAGCCGAACTGGAAGTTCTGGAAGGCATCGAGGTAGATGCTGTACACGAGCGCGCGCGTCGCGTCGACCGGACCACCACGGGTCAGCAGATGGATCTGGGTGAACGCCTGCAGCACGCCGATCGTGTCCACCACGAGCAGGAAGAAGAGCGACGGCGAGACCATCGGCACCGTGATGCGCGTGAAGAGCCGGGCCCCGTGCGCCCCATCGAGATGCGCGGCCTCGTAGATCTCCTCCGGCACGCCCTGCAGGCCCGCGAGCAGGACGATGATGTTCGTGCCGAGCGTCAGCCAGATCGTCGTGATCGCGACGGCGATGATCGCGGTGTTCGGCTGGATGAGCCACTGCGGGCCGATGATCCCGATGAGCGACAGCACGAAGTTCAGCAGGCCGAGGCTCGGATTGAACAGCAGGAGCCAGATGATCGAGCCCACGGACGCGGAGATCGCGATGGTGCTCGACATCATCGTGCGGAAGACGTTGATCCCGCGCAGGCGCTGGTTGAGCAGCACGGCGAGCACGAGACCAAGGAGGAGGCCGGCCGGGACCGTGTAGAGGACGAACAGCCCGGTCGCCACCAGTCCGGAGTGGAAGATCGGTGACGCGAGGAGCTCGGTGTACTGATCAAGCCCGGCGAACGTCGAGATCGCGCCGTTCTGTCGGGTGAAGAAGAAGCTCAGGTAGATCGTCCGGCCGAGCGGAACGAACACGAACGCGACGAAGAGCAGGAACGACGGCGCCAGGTACGCGAGCGCGACCGCGAGCGAGCGACCATCACGGGCGGTCCAGCGCATCACGTTCGGCGCATCCTACAGGCGGCCCGCATCGCGGGAGCGGCCTCTCGGTGAGCTCGTCCGTAGGATGCGATGCATGAAGTCCCCGCCGTCGTCGCGCGCGCTCGCGCGGGCCTGGTTCGACATCGGCACGCAGTCCGTGGGCGGCGGCACGAGCACGCTGTTCATGATCCGGCGGATCCTCGTGGAACGGATGCACTGGATCACCCTGCGGGACTTCACCGAGGCGTGGGCGCTGTCGCAGCTCAGCCCGGGGATCCACATCGTCGCGCTCGCCGGACTGCTCGGCCGGCAGATTGCCGGGCTGCGCGGCGTCGTCGTATCGGTCGGGGCGATGATGCTGCCGGCGGCGGTGATCACCGCGGCGTTCACCGCCTTCCTCGGCGAGATCGCCCTGCATCCGCTCACGATCGCCGCCCTCGCGGGCGTCGGCCCGGTCGCCGGCGGGATGACGATCGGTTTGGCCCTCACGATGGCCCAGCCGGTACTGCAGCGAGGGCGATACGCGATCCTCGACGTCGCGGTCATCGCCGTGGCCTTCGGCGTCCTGCTCGGCGGGTTCGGCCAGACGATCGTGGTGATCGTCGCCGCGGGCGCGTTCGGCGCGATCTTCCTCGGACGCGAGCGGCCGACGTCGAGCGACGCGCCGATGAGCTGATGCTCGAGCAGATCGGGCTCTTCCTCATGTTCCTGAAGTCCTCCGCGCTCGCGGTCGGGGGCCTCGCCTCGCTGCCGCTGCTGCGCGCCGACCTCGTTCCGCAGTACGTGACCGACGCCGGGATCCTGCAGGCACTGGCCGTCGGCCGGCTCGCCCCGGGACCGAACGGTCTGTACATCGTGAGCCTCGGCTACATCGTGGCCGGCTGGACCGGTGCGCTCTACGCGCTCATCGCGGTGAGCCTCGCGCCGCTCGTGATGCTGCCGGCCACGACGCTCGCGCGGCGCTGGCTGCTGTCCGGGTGGTTCGGTGGTCTCGTTCGCGGCGTCGCCCTCGCGACGGCCGGGCTGCTCCTCGCGACGGGCGTGGACATCGTCGCCACCGGCGGGACCCAGCCGTGGCAGCTCGCGCTCGTGGCGGCGACCGTCGTGGTCACGGTGCACGGGAAGCTGCATCCGGCCGCGATGATCTTCGTCGGTGGAGCGGTCGGCCTGCTCCTTGGACGCTAGGAGCTAGGAGGCGGCCGACTCCGCCGTGACGAGCCGCGCCGCGAGGCTCGCGGCCGAGGCGAGCGGTGCCGCGTCGCAGGCGCGCCACTCGTGCCCGGCGCCCGCGTCGAGCGACGCGTCGGGGCACCAGGCCAGCGCGCCCTCCTTCGCGTGGGCCTGGCCCGAGTCGGCCGTGGCCCACTGGTGATCGGCGCGGACGCACACGTATCGGACGAGCTCACCCACGGGACCCGCCGAAGCACGGCCCGTGCCAGCGCCGGCCGCCCCTCGGGCGGGACGGGGTGTAACGAAGGGACTACTGTGGCGGGACAACGCGTCCCCAAGAAGAACGGAGTCGAAAGTGAACGGCACGATCAAGACCCTCACCGATCGCGGGTACGGATTCATCGCGCAGGCGGACGGGACGGACCTCTTCTTCCACCGCTCCCAGGTGGCGGGCGGCGGATTCGACCGGCTACAGGTCGGTCAGGCGGTCACCTACGAGAAGGGCGTGAGCTCACGCAACAACAAGGAAGAGGCGCAGAACGTCACACCGGCCTAGCACCCGCGCCTAGCTGAAAGCGACCTTCGAGGATCCCGGGCCATGAGCCCGGGATCCTTCTATTTCGGGCGGCGTTTGACGCGGGCCCGGGCCGGGTATTTGATTGGTCGATCAATCAAGTCACGGAGCGATCGTCCTCCATCCTCGCGGCGGCGCGGCGGTGCGCCGCGCGCGGCACCCTGCTCGGCACCTCGATGAAGGACATCGCCCGCGAGGCGGGCGTCGCGCAGGGCTTGCTGCACTACTACTTCGACGGCAAGGAACGGCTGGTCGCGGCGCTGGTGACGGCGCTCCTCGACGAGCACCTCGAGCGCTTCCGCACGGTTCTCGCGACCGCGGCGCCGCAGGACCGCCGCGCGATCGGGTTCGACGTGCTGCGGGGAAAGATCCTCGGGCCGCGAGCCACCTGGCGCCTGCTGTTCGAGGTTCTGGCCGGCGGCTCCCAGGAGGGTCACCACCGGCTGCTGGCCGCGCGGTTCGCCGAACGGCGCGGCCTCGTCGCCCAGCACATCGGTGGACGCAGGTCGGCATCGCACGCGCTCATGCTCGACGCGCTTATGCTCGGGCTCGCCGCGGAGCGCCTGGCCGGCGCGTCCGACCGGGACGTCGAGGATGCCTTCGACGCGTTCGTGGAGCTCGTCTCCTGACCGCCCCCGCATGGGCCACCGGCCCGGGACGGCCATCGGTCCGGGCCCAGTGGCTGCTCGCCGACGGTGTGCTCCTGGCCGTCCTCGCGGCATGGGTGCTCACGGCGCGCGGCGCTGCCGGAGCCACGACGCAGGATCCGGCACGCGTCCTTTCACTCGCCGGGCAGCTGCTCACGGACCCCGCCTACGCGCGGCACACCTACGCCTCGCTGCTTCGGGTGATCGGGGCCGTCCTGATGAGCGTGGCGCTCGGCACGGCGCTCATGCTCGCCGCTCGGTTCGTGCCGTACGCGCGGATCCTCGTCGCGCACCGCGTGCTGCCCATCCTCAACGCGGTGCCGACGGTGAGCTGGGCGATCCTCGCGGTCGTGTGGTTCGGCGTCAACGACGTCGCGGTCGTGGCCGTCATCGTCGCGATCCTGCTGCCGTTCACGATGGTGAACGTCTGGACCGCGCTCCTGACGCTGGACGAAGAGCTCTACGAGATGGCGAAGTCGTTCACGCGGCACCGGTGGCGCCGCCTGCGGCTCCTGATCGTCCCGGCGCTCGTCCCGGCGATCGTCGCGTCCGCGCGACTGTCGTACGGCGTGGGCTGGAAGGTCGGGATCGTGGCGGAGCTGTTCGGCGTGACGACGGGGTTCGGCTACCTGCTCAGCTACGCCCGGACCATCTTCGACATCGAGCTGCTGTACGCGGTCACGCTCGTGATCGTGCTGCTCGTGGTCGCGCTCGACGCGGCCGTGTTCAGCCGGCTCGAGCGGTACGTCACCCGGCACCGCGCCGATGCCCCGCGTACCGGCATCCCCGCCGCGTCACACATCTAGGAGGAACGCATGCGCTCCATCGTCGCATCCGCTCTCGTCGCGCTCATCGTGTCCACGGCGTGCGGAGCCGCCGCGCCGGCAGCTTCCGCGCCGGCGCAGCGCCAACCCATCAGCCTGGCCTACGCCGATGACCCGAGCCGCGTCGCGCTGGTCTGGGCGATCACGAACCGGAAGGTCACCTCACCGCTCATCGACGTCTCGGTGTCGTTCCTGCCGGTCGCGCAGATCATCCCCGCGGCGAACACGAAGCAGTACGACGTGATCGAGGCGACCCCGCTTGCCGTGCCGCGGACGGTCGGGCGCGAGCCCGGCTTCCTGATCCTCTCCGGAGGCCTGGTGAACCGCAACGGCACGTTCCTCGTGACCGGCAGGGCGAGCGCCATCCGCACGCCCGCGGACCTCGCGGGAAAGACGATCGGTGTGCCGTCGCTGGGAGGGACGTTCGTGCAGGAGACCCGCTACGTCCTGAACAAGCGCCACGGGCTCGACGTCAACCTCCTGACGGGCAATGTGAAGTTCGTCGAGACACCGCCCGAGGCCGTCGCGCAGCTGCTGGCGGACGGCAAGCTCGACGCGGCCGTGCTGACGCAGCTCGGCGCGTTCCGCCTCAAGGACTCGGCGGGCGTACGCGTGCTGAGCGAGATCACGCTGGACCTGCGCGCGCTCGCCGGCCGGGATGCCGCGAGCAGCATGCTCGTGACGTACCGCGACCGCGCCACCACGAAGTCGGCGGCGCTCGTCGAGCTGCAGCGGCTCCTCAACGCCTCCGCCGACTATCTCCGGGACCACCGGTCCGAGATCCTCACCGCGGTCGCGGCCGACAAGAAGGTCGACCTCGCGTTCCTGAATTGGTTCTTCGACTCGTACCAGCTTCGCGCGGGCCCGCTGACGAGCGACCACGTGGCGGAGATCGTCACGAGCTGGGACCAGGCGAGGGCGCTCGGTGACGTCGCGGACGTGCCGCGGTTCGACGACGTCGTGTTCAAGGCGCCATGAGGCCATGACGGCGCTCATCGAGGTCCGCGACCTCGTCGTGCGATTCGGCGACCGCACGATCCTCGACCGGGTCACCTTCGACGTGGAGGAGGGCGAGCTCCTCTGCATCCTTGGACCGTCCGGAGCGGGCAAGACGACGCTGCTCCGCGTTCTCGGCGGGCTCGTGCCGCCGACATCGGGAACGATCCGCATCGCCGGCGAGGCACCCGCCCGCGCCTGGACGAGGAGCGCGTTCGTCTTTCAAGCGGCGCGCCTCGTGCCCTGGCGAACGGTGCGGGCGAACGTCCGGCTCGGAGCGGAGCTGCGGTTCGGCCGGGCCGACGACCGGCGCGTGGACGCGTACATCGCTCTCGTCGGACTGGCGGAGCACGCCGACCGCTATCCCGCGCTCCTGTCGGGCGGCGAGCGCCAGCGCGTCGCGCTCGCGCGCGCCCTCGCCGCGGAGCCGAGCGTCATGTACGTCGACGAGCCGTTCAACGCCCTCGATGGGGTGGCCCGCGTGCGGCTCCGCGAGGAGCTGCGCGGGATCTGGGCCCGTCAGGGCAGCACGATCCTGTTCGTCACCCACGACGTGGAGGAAGCCGAGTCGCTCGGCTCCCGGTGCATCACACTGGCGTGAGCCGGCGCGCCACGCCGTTTCCGCCCGCTCCGGGAGATGACCGGAACGGAGTTGTCGAGAACCGGCCGTCCCGCTCGTCGTATCGGTGAAAGAAGCGCTCAAGGCGCACAGGGAGGCCGCGACGTGAAGTACATCCTGATGTTCATCAGCGACGACTCGAACTGGGATCCGAGCAGGCCGGAGACCCAGGAGGTCTACAAGCGCATCGGCGAGTGGTGGACCGAGCAGTCGACGAGCGGGAAGATCACCGGCGGCGAGGAGCTGAAGGGCACGAACACGGCGACCACCGTCCGCCAGCGCGGCGGGAAGGTCACCGTGACCGACGGTCCGTTCAGCGAGGCCAAGGAGTCGATCGGCGGCTACGCGATCATCGACGTGAAAGACCTCGACGAGGCGATCGCGATGGCGAAGACGTGGCCGGCACTGAGCGTGATCGAGATCCGGCCGCTGGTCGAGAACTAGGAGCGGAAGCGCTCGAGCGCGTCTTTCGCGAGGAGGCCGGGCGGCTCACGGCCGCCCTGGTCCGCTCGCTGGGCGACTGGGATCTCGCCGAGGAGCTCGTGCAGGACGCGCTCGTCGCGGCACTCGAGCACTGGCCGCACGACGGCATCCCCGACAACCCCGGCGCGTGGCTGATGACGACGGCACGGCGGCGGGGCATCGACCGGCTCCGCCGGGAGGCCCGCTACCGGGAGAAGCTCGCGTTGCTGCAGGAGGAGCGAATGCCGGCGGCCGCGACCGGCGATGACGAGCGCCTCGAGCTGATCTTCGCCTGCTGCCATCCGGCCCTCCCGCGCGAGTCGCAGATCGCGCTGACGCTGCGCAGCGTGCTGGGCCTCACGACGGCGGAGATCGCACGGGCATTCGTGACGCCCGAGGCGACCATCGCCCAGCGGCTCGTCCGCGCGAAGCGGAAGATCGCGGACGCGGGCATCCCGATGCGCGTGCCCGATACCGCGGAGCTCCCCGATCGGATCGCCGAGATCCTCACGGTCCTCTATCTCATGTTCAACGAGGGGTACGTCGCGAGCGCGTCACCTGAGCGTCGCGACCTCGCGGAGGACGCCCGCTGGCTCGCCCGTCTCGTCATGCGGCTCATCCCCGACGAGCCCGAGGCCATCGGCCTGCTCGCGCTCATGACCCTGCAGCTCGCGCGCGCCGACGCGCGATTCACGGCGGACGGGCGCCTGGTCCTCCTCGAGGAGCAGGATCGATCGCTGTGGGACGCGCGCGCGCTCGCCGAAGGGGTCGCGCTCCTCGAGCGCGCCGGCCGGATGCGCCGCACCGGTCCGTATCAGATCCAGGCCGCGATCGCGGCGTGTCACGCGGAAGCCCGAACGTGGGCCGAGACCGACTGGACCCAGATCTTCGGCCTCTACGAGGGCCTGACCCGGCTGACGGACTCGGCCGTGGTGCGCTTGAATCGGGCCATCGCGCTCTCGCATGTCGCCGGAGCGGCGCGCGCGCTGGCGGAGGTCGACGCATTGACGGACGAGCTCGATCGCTATCACCTCTACCACGCGACGCGCGCATCGCTGCTCCGCGACCTCGGGCGCGCCGAGGAGGCGCGGATGGCCGATCGCCGCGCGCTCGTGCTCACCGAGAATCCCGCGGAGCGCGCGCTCCTGCTGCAGCGGATCGAGCGATGAGCTCGACCTGCCTCTTCTGCCGGATCGCCGCGGGCGAGCTGCCCGCGAACGTCATCCACCGCGACGAGCGCGTCATCGCGTTCCTCGACCGCAGCCCGCTCTTCCTGGGCCACACGCTCGTCGTCCCCCGCGCCCACGTCGACACGCTTGACGATCTGGACCCGGAGATGGTCGGTCCGCTGTTCGAGGTCGTCCGGCGCACGTCGGTCGCGGTGCAGCGCGCCATGCGGGCCGACGGCTCGTTCGTCGCGGTGAACACGCGCGTGAGCCAGAGCGTCCCGCATCTCCACGTGCACGTCGTGCCGCGGACCGAGGGCGACGGCTTCTTCTCGCCGCGACCGATCTGGAAACGCCGCTCGTATGCCGACGAGGCCGATGCCGCGGGCCACGCGGCGAGGATCCGGGCCGCCTACGAGGCCGCATCCGGGTAGCGAAGGGGTGTCGCGCAGCTGATTTCACAGCCTCTTTACGAGCCGGCGGGGGTATCCCGCAACTGGGGCCGGTGCGATGCGATAGGACATACGAGATGGACGAACCGGCCGCGAAGCGCCCGCGCACCCCGACCTCCAAGGGGCCCGAACGGCGAGTCAGCCGTCGCACCGTCGTCCTGGCCGCGGGCGCCGCCGCCGGTGGCCTGGCGGTCTCCCGGGTCCTCGGGCTGCACCCGATCGTTCCCGACCCGTTCGCGCTCCTCGACCGGTCCGCCGCGCCCCTCGTCAACACGAAGGATTGGGTCAGCCCGCTGGATCGGCCGGAGGCCCAGGTCGCGCAGCTCCTCCGCCGCGCGACGTTCGGGATGACGAAGGCCCAGTACGAATCGGCGGTGACGGACGGCTTCGCCAAGACCGTCGACCGCCTCGTCGAGACACCCGCGGCGTTGCCCAAGGATCTCGCCGGAGCGGACCTCGCGACCCAGGACAAGCCGGTCAACGTGACCGCGCTCCAGTCGTGGTGGCTCGATCAGATGCTGTCCAGCGCGACGCCGTTCGCCGAGCGCATGACGTACTTCTGGCATGGCCACTTCACCAGCGACTTCCGCAAGGTCAGCGCGCAGACGCCGTACATCTATTGGCAAAACCTCACCTGGCGCAAGATGGCCCTCGGCGCGTTCCGCGACATGCTGCAGCAGGTCACCGTCGATCCGGGGATGCTCCGCTACCTCGATCTCGGACAGAGCACCGGCAAGGCGCCGAACGAGAACTACGCGCGCGAGCTCATGGAGCTCTTCACCATGGGCGTCGGCACGTTCACCGAGGACGACGTCCGCGCCGGCGCGAAGGCGCTCGCCGGGTGGCGCGAGCCGCTGACCCAGGCGATGGTCGAGTACCAGATCGCCCGCGCGCGGCAGCAGGGTCGTACGCCGGCGCGGAACCTCGTGGCCGACAGCGTCAGGACCGGGGTCTTCGAGCCGGCGCGCGCCTACAAGGGCAGCGTGACCTACCTCGGCGTCACCAAGCAGTGGGACACGAACGCGGTGCTCGACCGGATCATGCAGCAGGACTCGGTCGGGCCGTACGTCGCGGGCAAGCTCATCCGCGAATTCGTGATGCCCGATCCGCCCGACGCGTACGTGGCTCGAATCGCGGCCGGCTGGAAGCGGAGCGGCTACGACGTCAAGACGCTCATGCGCGACATCTTCAGGAGCCCGGAGTTCCTTCAGCCCGTGGCGTACCGCTCACTGGTGAAATCGCCGACGGAGGTCATGGTCCATCTGGCACGCGCCCTCGAGGCGCCGCAGCTCTCCCGCACGATCGCGCAGTCCGGCGGGAGCATGGGCCAGGCGCTGTTCGATCCGCCGGAGGTCGGCGGGTGGCCCACCAACGCGTCGTGGGTCTCGAGCAACAACGTGCTGACCCGCGTGAATTTCGTCGTCACGACCCTCGGCGGCATCCAGAAGCTGCCGGCGTTCGACAACGCGCACCAGACCCACATCGACGGCATCGTCAGCGAGCAGACCGCGCAGCTGCTGAACTCGGCGACCGACGATCAGACCCGGTGGCTGATCCTCCTGGCCTCGCCCGAGTTCCA
>JAXDLF010000078.1:0-6578 GCA_034666765.1 Chloroflexota bacterium | reverse complement strand
CGGCGTGCCGGGATCCGGGAAGAAGTGCGCCTCGGCGAGGGCGATCACGTCATCCACTGATCGGGTGCCATCGATCTCGACGGTCCGCAGGCCGAGCGCAGCGGCGGATCGTCGGACGTACTCGGTGAGGAGCGCGTCGCGCGCGAGGCGATTCGCCCGGGCCCGGGCGGGATCGCTCGTGCCTTCGATCGTGACCCAGCCACGCTGGGTGAGCGCCCGCTCGCGGAAGGCGGGCGTCGGAAGGAGATACAGGGCCATGCCGGGACCCGCGACGACCCGGGCGACGAGCTCCGGGAGCAGCCCGAAACCGTCCGCGATCACGGCATCCGCGGCCAACGCGGCGAGGTCCTCCAGCACCATCTCGAATCGCTCGCGAAAGGTCGCGATCGCCTCGTCGGCCATCTGCTCCGGCGTGCGTGTCACCCACCGTTCATCCAGCGACATCGCGAGGAACCGCGCTCGGTTGGGGTGACGATCGGCCCGGGTGCGCTCGGAGTGGCCGCGCGAGTCATGCCAGTCGTAGCTGTACCACTCGAGTCCGTGCTTCTCGGCGAGCGCGATAGCGGTCGATGACTTCCCGCCGCCCGTTCCCCCGCCGATCCAGCGCACCTTCCGAAGGTCGGTCACTCCAGAACCCGCGCCCGGACGCGCCGGATGTCCCGCTGCTCGAGTCCGCAGTCGAGAAGGTATTGCTCGATCCCGCCGTACAGCTCGTCGAGCGCATCGAGGGTCAGGAGCATCTGATCGGGCTGCGGCCGCACGGCGTGGCGGAGCCGCCTCCGCTTCTCCGGGTCGGCCTCCGCCTCGAGCCAGGCCGCATAGAGCGGGCCCAGGTGCGCATCGCTCAATACGTGCTCGCGCGCGATCGTCGCGCGATCGACGTGAGCGAGGCTCAGGAGCAGCGCCGCCGCGATCCCCGTCCGCTCCTTGCCGGCGTGGCAGTAGATGACGATCCCGCCATCCGCGGCCGCCGCGAGCGCCGTGAAGAGCGTGGCGAGCGGCTCGCGGCACGTCTCGAGCATCAGAAGGTCGCCTTCGTGGCCGGTCATGTCGCCATGCCAGCCGGTCCAGAAATCGTTCGTCAGCAGCGGGACGTCCACGCGGCCGACGTCGCCGAGCTCATCGCGAGCGAATGCGTCGTGCTCGAGCGCGTGCTCGCGCGGATCGCGCAGATCGATCGCGGTGCGAATGCCGTACCGCACGAGCGCCGAGCGGCCGTGCGCCGTGAGCCGGCACAGGTTGTCGGCGCGGACGACGGCGTGGCTACGGGTGGCGCGTCCGTCGTGGGTCGTGAAGCCGCCGAGGTCGCGGACGTTGAGGCACGCGTCCCAGTGAAGCAGGCGCGGGTCGTTGGGCATGACGATCCTCCGGCCGGAATGGGGCAGGGGATTGTCGCTCCGGCGGCGGGTGAAACAACAGTCTTGTTCTTCGCGTCCGGCCGGCTCACACTTGATGGCATCCCCGAGCGGTCCGGTAACCTGTAGCCGCAATGGCCAGCGTGACGGACCGCACCGCGCGGCTCTCCCGCACGAAGTCCGTCGCCGCGCTGCGGATCCGCCAGCGTCAGGAAGACGCCGAGCGCACGGCTCTCGCGCCGTACGCGACCAAGAGCGCGGACGCGATGCGAGACCATCCCGAGGAGCCGTCGGCGACGCGCACGGCGTTCCAGGTGGACCGGGACCGGATCGTCCACTCGAAGGCCTTTCGCCGGACCAAGCACAAGACCCAGGTGTTCCTCGCTCCGGTGGGGGACCACTACCGCACCCGGCTGACCCACATCCTCGAGGTGAACTCCATCGGCCGCGCGATCGCGACCGCCCTGCAGCTGAACGAGGATCTGCTCGAGGCCATGGCCCTGGGCCACGACATCGGGCACACGCCGTTCGGTCACGTCGGCGAGGAGCTCCTCGCGCGGTTCCTTCCCGACGGCTTCCGCCACAACCAGCAGAGCGTTCGCATCGCGGAGCGCATCGAGAAGAACGGCAAGGGACTGAACCTCACTCGCGAGGTCCGCGACGGGATCCTCAAGCACTCGGCGCCGACGGAGGGCGGCATCGAGACCGCGGCGTGGGGCACGCCGGGGACGCCGGAGGGCTGGGTCGTTCGCTACGCCGACAAGATCGCCTACCTGCATCACGACATCGACGATGCGATGCGCGCGGGCATCATCGGCGAGGACGACCTGCCGAAGGACGTCCGCGAAGCCCTGGGGCACGATCGGGCCGAACGGCTCGACACGATGGTCTACGACGTGATCGTCCATTCGTTCGGCAAGCCGGAGGTCGGGCTGTCGCCGGACGTGCTCGAAGCGACGAACGCCCTGCGGGACTGGATGTTCGCCAACGTCTATCTCGCCGGTCCGGCGAAGACCGAGGACGAGAAGGCCCAGGGCGTCCTGCTCAACCTGCTCCAATACTTCGAGGCTCACCCCGACCGGATGCCGCCGGAGTACCAGCGGATCGCCGACACGGACGGGGTCAAGCGCGCGGTCGCGGACTACGTCGCGGGCATGACCGACGCCTACGCCCTCGATACCTACGAAAGCCTGTTCATCCCGGCCGCCTGGAGTCGCCGCTAGCCCGGCGCTCGGGCGGGCGCCCGCCGGCCGGGCACGAAACCTGCATCCAGGCTCGGGCGCATGTCCGTGAATCGCCACGCGCCCTTCGTCGCCGGCCCGATGCCGCCCGTCGATGGAGCCGCCGCGGGGCCGCGGGACGGCCACGTCGTCCGGTACTACGAGTCCGACGGGCCGCTCGTCGACGAGGTCAGCCTGTTCGTCGCCACTGGACTCGCGACCGGTGAGCCCGCTGTGGTCATCGCGACGCCGATCCACCGCGACGGCCTCGAGCGGCGCCTCAAGGCCCAGCGGATCAACCTCGCGGAGGTCCGTCGCGCGGGCCGTTACGTGCCGCTCGACGCGGCCGAGACCCTCGCCCGCATCACCACGGACGGATGGCCGGACCCGGTGCGGTTCGGCGAGATCGTCGGCGGTACCGTCGGGCGCGCCGCCGCGGCGGGCTCCGGGACCCGGATCCGCGCGTTCGGCGAGATGGTGGCCCTGCTCTGGGCCGACGGACGTCGCGACGCGGCGCTCCGCCTCGAGGAGCTCTGGAACGATCTCGCACGGAGCCACACGTTCTCGCTCCTCTGCGCCTACCCGATGGCGGCCTTCGGCGCCCACGGTGACCATGGCGCCTTCGCGGCAGTCTCCGCCACCCACACGGCGGTCGTTCCCACCGAGGCGTACACGGCACTGCGCGACGGAGACGACCGCCTCCGGGCGGTCGCGGCACTTCAGCAGAAGGCGGCCGCGCTCGAGACGGAGGTGATCCACCGGCGCGCGCTCGAAGTGGAGCTGAAGGCCCGGGTCGAGCAGCTCGCCGACATCGACCGCCGGAAGGACGAGTTCCTCGCGATGCTCGGGCACGAGCTGCGCAACCCGCTCGCACCGGTGAGCGCCGCGCTCGAGGTGATGCGGCTTCGGGCCGATGACCCGCTGCGCATCGGCAACGCGCGCGAGGTGGTCGAGCGCCAGATCGCGCACATGACCCGGCTCGTCGACGACCTGCTCGACGTCTCGCGGATCACACGCGGTCAGATCGAGCTTCGCGACGAGGCGGTGTCAGTGTCGGCGCTCGTGCAGCGGGCCGTCGAGGTCTCCCGTCCGCTCATCGACGAATGCGGCCACCGTCTCAGCCTCGATGTGCCGGCGGTGCCGATCCTGTTCCGCGGCGATCACTCGCGGCTCGAGCAGGTGCTGGCCAACCTGCTCTCGAACGCGGCGAAGTACACCGACGTCGGCGGCCGAATCTGGCTGCGCGCCGCCGTCGAGGGCGACCAGATCGTCTTCTCCGTTCGGGACAACGGCGAAGGGCTCACCGCGGAGCTCCGCGACCGGGTCTTCGACCTGTTCGTGCAGGGGCCCGATACCCGCTCGATGGCTCGCGGCGGACTGGGGCTCGGCCTGAGCCTCGTGCGGCAGCTCGTGCAGCTGCACGGCGGCACGATCGAAGCGATCAGCGACGGCCCGGGCCGGGGCAGCGAGTTCGTCGTCCGGCTGCCCTACGTGGCCGCGACCTACGCGTCGGCTCCCGGTGGACCCGCGCCCGCGGCGGTCGGGCAGCACCGGCGGATCCTCGTCGTCGACGACAACGTGGACGCGGCCGAGGCCCTGGCGGAGCTCCTCCGTGAGTACGGCCATGACGTCCGCACCGCCCACGGGGCCGCCTCGGGAATCCATCAAGCGTTGGGGATGCGGCCCGAGATCGTCCTGCTCGACATCAGCATGCCCGACGCCGACGGGTACGAGGTCGCGCGCCGGCTGCGCGGCGAGCTGACCGACACGACGCTGGTCGCGCTCACGGGCTACGGCGAGCACCGCCACCGCCAGCGGTCGCGCGAGGCCGGCTTCGATCACCACCTGACGAAGCCCGTCGACATCCGCGAGCTGGAGCGGCTGCTGATACCGCCCGGCTAGCGCGCCGCGGCCCGGCGGGCGGTCGGCGATAGTTTGGTAGTCGTGCCCGGTGACTTCGACCTCGTCAAGGAACGCGTGGATATCGTCCAGCTCGTCGGTGAGCGCGTCGCGCTGCGGAAGGCCGGGCGGTCATACAGCGGGCTCTGCCCGTTCCACGCCGAGAAGACGCCGTCGTTCAGCGTCGATCCCGACCGGCGCACGTTCCACTGCTGGGGCTGCTCCGAGAAGGGCGACGTCTTCGACTGGCTCATGAAGATCGACGGCATCGACAAGGCCGAGGCGCTGAAGGTCCTCGCCGAGCGAGCCGGCGTGACGCTCACCGGCGGCCGGCCGCCGGCCGAGCGCGAGCGCGAGAAGCGCCTGCTCGCGGCCCACGAGACCGCCCACTTCTACTTCCGGCAGGCCCTCCGGGGCACGCCGAAGGGCAAGGCCGCGGCCGAGTACGTGGCCGGGCGCGGCATCGACGAGAAGATGGTGGAGCAGTTCGGCGTCGCCTACGCGCCCGACCTGCCCGATGGGCTGCTCGCGTACTTTCGCAAGAAGGGCTACGCCGACGAGGAGATCCTGGCAACCGGACTCGTCGTGCAGACCGAGCGCGGCCTGCTCGATCGCTTCCGCGACCGCCTCATCGTGCCGATCCGTGACGCGCGCGGCCGGATCGTCGCGTTCGGTGGCCGGGCGATGCGCGCCGACCAGCGCGGCAAGTACATCAACTCGCCG
Organism: Chloroflexota bacterium; assembly: GCA_034666765.1. Taxonomy (GTDB): domain Bacteria; phylum Chloroflexota; class Limnocylindria; order P2-11E; family P2-11E; genus UBA4735. The sequence continues at coordinate 1,381 of JAXDLF010000078.1, read as the reverse complement.
CAGACGATCCTCTTCAACAAGAGCGCGACCCTCTACGCCCTGGACGCCGCGAAGGCCGAGGCCCGGCGGCAGAGCGAGGCGGTCATCGTCGAGGGCTACTTCGACGCGATCGCCTGCCACCAGGCCGGACTCACGAACGTCGTCGCGTCGATGGGCACCGCACTCACCGAGGACCAGTACCGCACCCTCGACGACCTCCACCTGGAGCGGGCGGTGGTCGCGTTCGACGGCGACGCCGCCGGACAGCGCTCGGCCGAGACGCGGGGCAAGGAGCTCGCCCGCATCGCGCAGCGCGCGAGCCTGCGGGCGCGCAAAGGCACGGTGACGGCGCGCACCGGCCTCGGCGTCTACGTCACCGTTCTGCCTGCGGACACCGATCCGGACGAGCTGGCGCGCCGGGATCCCGCGCAGCTGCGCGGGCTCATCGGCGCCGCGAAGCCGGTCCTGGAATTCGTGATCGACGCCATCGCCAACCGCTTCGAAGGCCGGTTGGAGAGCCCGGACGGTCGCCGCCGATTCCTCGCCGAGGCCCTGCCGATCCTGGCCGACGAGCACGACGTCCTGACGAGAGAGCTCTACCTGGGCCGGCTGTCCCGGCTCACCGGACTGGACCAGGAGACCCTCCGAACGGAGGTGGCTCGGCCCGTGGCCGGCCAGCCGGGGTCGGCGAACGCAGCTTCGCGCACATCCGGAGCGCCGGCGGCACCCGACCGGAAACAAACGACTTCTCTGGAACGTTACTTGATGGCACAATTGACCAAGTTCCCCGAAGAAGCAACGCGCCTCGACCTGGATCCCGCCGACCTGGCAGACCCCGACCACCGAGTCATCTTCGAACAGCTTCGTGGCGGGCGATCGACCGCTGACCTTCCGGCTCACCTTGCCGCTACGGCGGCGACATTGGGCGCATATGCGCCGGAGCCAGGATCAGGGGCCGAACCGGGTCACGAGATCGAGATCGTGGCGCTCCGGCTTCGGGAAGAGAACTTGCGGCGACGGTTCATCGACGTACGCGCGGCACTCGCGCGTGCGGACGGGGACGTCGGCGAGCTCGACGAGGAGGTACGCCGTTTGGCGCACGATCTGGAAGAGGTCCAGCGTTCGCTCCAGCGGTCGACCGTCCTTCGCGGCACAGAGCAGGAGTAGGAATGGCCAAGACAGCGACCAAAGAGAAGGAATCCGCGAAGCCGGCGACGCCTGAGCGTGTCGGGATCCATCCCGAGCACCGTGAGGCCGCCGAGAAGCTCATCGCGCGCGGGAAGCAGCAGGGGTACCTCACCCAGGAGGACATTGCCCGGGGCATCCCCGACGCCGAGGCCGGCGAGATCGAGGAGCTCCTCGTCACGCTCGACGACAACAACGTCGAGATCCTCGAGGCCGA
>JAXDLF010000077.1:0-2700 GCA_034666765.1 Chloroflexota bacterium | reverse complement strand
CGCGCGACGGTGCCGGCTTCGGCGGCCTGCACCGGTCCGGTCGCGTGGGGGATGGACTCGGCGCCGTGCACCGTCACCTGGAACGTCTGATCCCAGTCGACCTGGTAGCCGAGCGCCGCGAGGGCCTGCCGCATGGCCCGCACGTCGTCGCCGGGATCGAGCCGCCCCATGTCGAGCCGGCTCCGGCCGTCGGCGATCGCCGAGAGCACGAGCTCGCGGTTCGCGATGCTCTTGGACGCGGGCACGCGCACGCGCACGTCGCGCAGCGGGTGGCGGAACGGGATGATCGGGCGGGGCGTCACCGGACAAGGGATTATGGCCACGGAACCGATGAGAGTGCTTTGCGCCGTGCTGCTCGCCGCCGCGCTCACGGTCGCGGCGTGTGCCGCCGGGCCGCCGGACGTCTCCGCCTCCGCACCGTCCGCGATCCCGACCACGACGCGCTCGCCCGTGCCCGCGCCGGTGCCGGTCATCACCCTCGATACGCCGCGCGATCCCGCACAGGCCCCGCGATACCTCAGCGGCCGGTGGTCGTCGACCCTTCCGGTCCAGGACGTGCGGCTCACCGTGCGTCCCGAGCCCGCGGTCCCGTGCGTCGCGACCATCGATCCGGGCGGGCAGGGTGGCGGGTACGGCTGCGATGGGCTGCTGGCGGCCGCGACCGACATCCGCCTCGAGCTCGTGGCGACGAGCGGGCAGGGCGTCCGCGCCGGCGCCACCGGAGCGTTCCGCACGATGGGGGAGCGGCTCGGCGGCGTGCCGTGGTTCACCGAATTCGAGGATCCGAACGGCGAGGCCCTCGCCTGCGCCGCGGCCAGCATCCGCATCATCCAGTCCTTCACGACCGGTCGGGACACCGCGACCGCGCGCCAGATCCTCGAGCGCGGCCGGCCCCTCAACAAGAGCGCCGATCCGGGGATCGACCCGGCGGCCATCGCCGCGGTCATCGCCGCCCTCGAGCCGGCCAACCGGTACCACTACTACCGGTTCGCGACGCGCGAAGCAGCGACCCGCGCGGCCGTCTACTGGCTCGCGCGATCCGCGAAGCCGGTGATCGCGCTCTCGCTCGCGGGGCAGCACGCGCCGATCATCACCGGCTACACGGGGACGATCGGGCCGACGCTCGGCGATCCGGCGAGCATCACCGGGCTGGTGATCGAGGACCCGCAGCGCGGCGATCTCGACCCTGCGACCGCGAAGCACCGGCCGGACAAGTCCCGCTCCGCCGCGTTCCAGTCCGGCGCGCTCGTCGGCATCGACGAGTGGTACTCCGATGACTGGTGGTTCCGGGACGCGTATAAGGGCTCGATCATCTTCAATTCGGACGCCCGCCTGCACGACGTCGATCGGAGCGACGGCGTCTACCCCCGGCCGCACTGGGACGGGATGTTCGTGATCCTCGTGGACGACGGCGACGCCGGGACGCCGGCCGATCGGGAGGGCCGGGTGGCGCCGCGATGACCACCGCTGACGGGTGGCAGTGGGAACCGGCCAGGCGCCTCGATCGCGTCGCCCAGGAGGTGGCCCTCGAGTGGGAGCTCCGGCTCGGCCCGCGGTACGAGTGGGCGCGGCATTCGTTCACCGCGCCCGCCGGCGACAACGCCGTCCTCAAGGTCACGCCCGCCGAAGACGACGAGGCCGATCACGAGGGCGACGCCCTGGCGTTCTGGAACGGGCGTGGCGCGGTGCGCCTGCTGCGGCGCGACATCGGGCGCCGCACGCTCCTGATCGAACGCTGCATCCCGGGCCACGACGTGTCGGGGCTCGACGACACCGAGGCCGTCCGAATCGCGCTCGACACCGGTCGCGAGCTGTGGCGGCCGATCACGCGCGGCCCGTTCAAGCGGGCCGGCGACGAGATGGCCCGGTGGCTGCGCGGCCTCGAGCAGCGGAGCCTCCATCCGTATGTCGCGATCGCGGCGAAGCGGTTCGCGGCGATGACGCCACGGCACGACGTCCTGATCCATGGCGACCTCCACCATCACAACCTGCTGCGCCATGCCGGGCGGTGGCTCGCGATCGACCCGAAGCCACTGCTCGGGGAGCCCGAATACGACGTCGCCACGCTGCTGTGGAACCCGCTCCAGGTGTCGCCCACCCGCGAGCTCACCGAGCGCCGGATCGCGCAGCTCGCGGCCGCGGGATTGGACGAGCAGCGGATCCGCGACTGGGCCATCGTGCGTGGGACCCAGCTCGGTCTGCCCCACGAGCGGAACGAGCACGCGGCGCCGGACCGGCAGCTCAGCGTGGTGTACTGGCTGCTGGAGTGACTCCTTAGGGCTTCGTGAGGAGGACCGCGTTCGGCAGGAGCCGGCCCGGTCCGACGGTGTAGGTCCCGTCGATCCACATCGCCGAGGTGCCGCCGCCGTCGAGGTTGAGCGCGTCACGCACCCCGAGCGCCTGCAGGACGTACTGGGAGTCCGTCAGGTTGGCGTTCTCCACGATCACCAGGTAGACGAACGTGGCGTCGGTGCCCATCGAGCCCTTGAGGCCTTTCTCCTGCTGCTGGGCGGTCTGCTCGGCCGCGGTGTCGAGGACGGCGCCACCTTGCATGAGGAGCATGAACATCGAGATCCCCGCCGTGATCGGGGCGTTCGCCGTCGGGCCCTGTCCGTACACGTACGCGCGGCGGTAGTAGGTGGGCGTCTTGCCGTTGAAGATGACCAGCCCGTTCTGCCCGATGAGCGCCGGCTTGTTGAT
>JAXDLF010000076.1:0-4552 GCA_034666765.1 Chloroflexota bacterium | reverse complement strand
TCGCGAGCCCTCGCGGGTGCGCGGGCCCGCGCGAGAGCAAGAGCAGCCGGGTGTTCTCGTACGTGAAAGTCGCGAGCAGCACGACGCGGGCCGCGCAGAAGCGCTCGCGCCCGTCCTGAACGTACGCCGCGCCCGTCACGAGACCGTCGTCGCCGGACTCGATGCGCGTCACGCGGGCGCCAGTCTCGATCCGCAGCAGCCCCGTCGCCTCCGCCCGGCGGATGACGTTTGCGTCGGTCGACCCCTTGGCGTCGCGGTAGCAGCCGTTGCCGGTGCAGAAGCCGCAGTAGGTGCACTCGGGATTGCCGTTGTACGGCTCCGAGTTGATCGCCGCGGGAGCCGGGAACGGGTGCCACCCGAGCTTGCGCGCGGCCCCCGCAGTGAGCTCGGTCCAGCCCGTGCGGCGCAGCGGGGGAAGCGGATAGCCGCGCCGGCGCTCGGCCTCGAATGCGCTGCCGTCCTGGTCGAGGGCGCCCGCCACGCTCCCGGCCTGGCCGGCCACCCCGATCGCGTGCTCGACGGCGTCGTAGTACGGCTCGAGCTCGTCGTAGCCGACCGGCCAGTCGGCGAGGGTGGAATCGGCGGGGACGGCGGCCGCGCCATAGCGCGCGACCGTCTCGCTACGGGGTGCGAAGTTCCAGCGATGGAAGCGCGCGCTCAGGCCCGGGTAGTGCAGCGTCGAGCCACCGACGGCGTTGACCATCAGCAACGGCCACGGAGCGACGCCCGCCGCGGCGGACTCGTCCGCGCGCCAGGTCGGCAGCTCGCCGTGCGCCTTCGGCTCCGCGAGCCAGGCGTGCACGTCGTTGCGGAGCTCGTCGAGGGTCATCTCGGCCGGCCCGCGCCGCGGCCCGGCCTCGAGCGCCACCACCTCGACGCCGGCGCGAGTGAGCACGTCTGCCGCGATGCCTCCCGCTCCGCCGAGGCCGATGATCAGCACGTCCGTCACGGGCGCGGCGCGCTGTCGGTGATGCGCTGATCCTCGGCGCGCCACACGTGGCGGGGGCCCGGATAGCCCAGCAGGCGCCAGCCGGCCTGTCCCACGTTCCCGCCCCACGCCGGATCGCAGAACATCCCCTCGATCGCCCGTCCACGCAGCTCCTCGAAGAACGCGTGCGAAGGCCCGTCGGCTGCGGCCTCGAGGATGCGGTGCTGCGCCGCCGGAGGAAGCGCCGCGAACCCGGCGCCCTCACTCACACGAGCGAGCTCGTCGAGCACCTCCAGCCCGGCCCGCCAGCGAGCGCGAACGTCATCCCCGGCACGCGCGAGCGCGCCCTCGACGTAGCGGCCGACGCCCGCCTCGCGCGCGCCGGGCCCGTGCTCGTCGGCCGGGATCAGCCGCTCGAGGGCGGCCGCCAGCACCGCGTCGGCGCCGCTCCCGAGCCCGCCCGTCACTGCTTGACGCCGAGATGCTCCCGCGGAACGTCGCAGAAGGCCTCGCGGCGCACGAAGCGCCAGCCCTCGGGCGTACGCGCGAGCACGTCGGTGTAGTGGCCCATCAGCGACACCTGCGGTCGGTCCTCGGCGGTGCGCGTCACGAACACCCACGTGCTCGTGGCCGTGGCGCGATCCCCGTCCACGTGGACGTCGGGGTTCGCCACGAGATGGAAATCCTCGCCCGGATCGATTCCGAAGGCGGTGCCCGCGCTTTCGTCCAGCATCTGCTTGATCGCCGCCGGGCCCTTGAAGGAGCCGAGGTTGCCGGCCCACTCTCCGTCGGGGGCGAACAGCTCCGAGTAGGCCGTGAAGTCGCGCTCGTCGAGCGTGCGGCGATACGCCATGAACAGGTTCGTGATCTCGTGGATGTCCTCCAGGCGCTGAAGCCGTTCCTCGACGCTCGTCACGCCACTCCCCTCGTCGTCAGGACGCCGCGGCCGCGGTCGCGGCCTCGATCGGCGAAAAGCCCATGTCGCGCGTGATCGCATGGCGCGCGATCTTCCAGCGGCCGTTCTCGCGCCGCAGGTCGTCCGTGTAGTGCCCGGCCTGGATCAGGATCGGATGCGGATCCTCGGCCCGCTGGGTCAGGTACGACCACAGCACCCGCGCGCTGCCGCGGTCGCCGTCGACCTCGATCACGGGGTTCGAGATCACGTGGAAGGAGACCGCGCGCGCCTTGGCGATGTCGGTGCCGAGGCGCTCCTCGAGCAGCGCCTGGATGGCCGCCGGCCCGACAGCCGAGCCGAGCTGCGCGAGCAGCTCGCCGTCCGAGGCGAACAGGTTCGCGTACCCGGCGAAGTCGTTCGCGTCGAGGCAGTCGGCGTAGCGCAGGAACAGCGCCCGGATCTCCTCGATGTCCTCCAGCCGCTGCAGGCGGGCGGCGAGCGTCTCGATGTCGGCGGGCACGGTGCCTCCTCGTCAGGCGTAGTAGTCGGGAGCGCGCTTGATCGTCGGCCACTGGCCGGGGTCGTGGCCGCAGATGACCATCGCGTCGGCGCGCCAGGCGAGGCGGCGCAGACGCTGGATCGAGCGCCGCGTGTCGACGGCCGAGAGCATGAACCCCGAGACGACGCGCTCCTCGAGATGGTCGACCGTGTTGGCGGCGTCCATCGCGAGCACCACCGCCTGGCCGCTCGGCAGGTGCACCTCGAACGAGAGGTGCCCGGGCGAGTGCCCCGGCGTGTTCCAGCAGCGCAGCACGCCGTCGCCGAAGAGGTCGTAGCCGTCCTCGTCATGCTCGAGGAAGACCCAGTCGATGCCGGGCTTGTCGTAGTCGGCCTTGATGTAGCCCATCGCGAAGTAGCCCTCCGGCGCCATCGCGAAGTCGTACTCCGTGCGCGTCACGAGCACCTGCGCGTTCGGGAAGCGGTCGATCGCGGCGACCGCGCCGGTGTGATCGAGGTGCAGGTGGCTCTGGACGATCCAGCGGATCTCGCCCAGGTCGAAGCCGTGCTTCTCGAGCACGACCGTGACCTCCTCGTCGGGCGACATTGCGACCGACGACATCTCGAGGATCTTGCCCCAGTGCCTGAGCTCCGGCTTCGCGACCTCGGCGGGGTTGCCGCCGTCGATGATCACGTTGCCGCGCGGGTGCGTGAGCAGGAACCAGGTGACCGGCGTCGTGATCGTCTCCCCGGCCAGGCCCGCGCCGAGGATGTGGTTGCGCAGCGGGATCGTCGTCGACCCGCACTGGAACGCGTAGAGGCGGATCGCCGTGCTCAAGTGAGTTGCGCGATCTCGCCGCGGAATGAGTCGCGCTCGTCCACATCGGCGCCGGTCACCGCGACCGGCAGACCGTCCGGGCCGAGGACGACGGAGGATTCCTCGTACCAGCGGTCGGGTGCGCGCGCGCCCCAGAACGAGCGGCAGCTCGCGTCCGCGGCGGACCAGCGCAGGGGCTTGTGGTCGGGATCGCCGGTGTAGTAGTCGCACGCGTAGAGCTCGATGCGATGCCCGGACGGGTCGCGGAGGTACACGAAGAACGCGTTGGAGACGCCGTGGCGCCCGGGGCCGCGTTCGATGCTCGCAGCATGCCCGGCGGCCGCGATCTGGTCGCACGCGCGCAGCACGCCCGAAGTGTCGGGGACGGCGAAGCCGAGATGGTGCAGCCGCGGGCCGGCGCCGGCCGTGAGCGCGACGTCGTGCACGGTCGGCTTACGCGTGAGCCAGGCGCCCGTGATCCGCTCGCCGGGCCCGTCCGTCGAGATGTACTCGGTGCAGCGGAAGCCGAGCGACTTCCAGAAGCGGAAGGTGGCATCGACGTCGGACGTGTGGAGATTGACGTGGTCGATACGCGCCACGGGCGCCCCGCGCTGCAGGTCGAAGCGCTGCAGCTGCGTGTCGAACTGGTCCATCTCGTGGAAGAAGGCGAGCGGGAAGCCGAAGGGGTCGCGGACGTGCAGCGCGCGTCCGGTGCCGGGGTGCTCGCCGTCGCTGTTCTCGGTCTCGCAGCCGCGCGCGGCGAAGTCGGCAGCCAGGGCGTCGAGGTCGGCCTCCTCGCGGACGCGGAACGCGAGGCGCCGGAGGCCGGCGACCGGACCCTCGCGCAGGACGAGCGAGTGGTGCACCCGCTCTTCCCAGCCGCGCAGGTAGAGCGCGCCCGGGGCGCGCGCGCTCACGATCAGCCCGAGCACGTCGACGTAGTACTGCTCGGAGGCGGCGAGGTCCGGCACGACGAGCTCGGCCCAGGCGGTCCTGACGATGTCGAAGGGCGTCCGCGCCGGCGCCGCCGAGACGAGATCGCCGACCGCACCGCCGCCGTCAGTCATCCCCGCCGAGTCCCATCCTCGGGATGTGGTGCGAGCCGAGCGCGACGTGCACGATCTCGAGGTCGCAGTAGAACTCGAACGCGTAGTCGCCGCCCTCGCGGCCGATGCCGGAGCTCTTGACGCCGCCGAACGGCGTGCGCAGGTCGCGCACGTTCTGTGAGTTGATCCAGCACATGCCCGTGTCGATCGCGTGCGCGACGCGGTGCGCGCGGCCCAGGTCGTTGGTCCAGACGTACGCCGCCAGGCCGTAGGGCGTCGCGTTGGCGAGCCGGATCGCGTCGGCCTCGTCCTCGAACGGCACGACCACGACCACCGGCCCGAAGATCTCGTCGGTGACCGAGCGGTCG
>JAXDLF010000075.1:0-13576 GCA_034666765.1 Chloroflexota bacterium | reverse complement strand
CTCGCAAGCGGTGCGGCCGCCTTCGCGCGCACCTGGCCGACGATCGTCCTCGCCGTGACCGGCCGTCAGCTGGCCTGGAGCGCGCACATCGTCTACGCGTTCATCCCGCGGCAGCGCGAGGTCCCCGCCTCGCTGCGCGGACGGGTGAACGGCGCGTTCCGCACGCTCATCCTCATCAGCAACACCGCGTCGCCCGCGCTGCTGTCGACCATCGCCGCGGCGTACAGCACCTCCGCGGCGTTCGCCGCGGCCGGCGTGCTCGGCGTGCTGTCGGTCGCCGTGAGCGCCCTCGGGCCGCTGCGCAAGTACGACGTCCGCGACGCACCCGCGGAGGCCGCGGCGATCGAGCCCGCCGCGGAGTCGGAGCCGACGCCCGCCGACTGACCCGCTAGGATTGCCCACATTCACCCATCTTTCGAGGCGGAGGTCCCGTGACCGGCACGCACTGGCTCACCCTCGGCGAGGCCAGCCGCATCCTCGGCGTCGACCCCGACACGCTCCGCCGCTGGGCGGACAACGGGAAGGTCGACGTGCTGAAGACGCCGGGCGGCCATCGCCGCTTCCTCCGGACATCGATCGAAGGCATGCTCCCCCGCCCGCGTCAGCCGGCGCGGCAGTCGCTGACCGCCATGGGCGAGCCGCCCGATCGGATCGCCACGCTGTTCCTGCAGCGCGTCCGATCCGACATGGCCGCGCAGGACTGGCACGCGCGTTTCGACGAGGCGTCGCTGCGGTGGTTCCGCGAGCGCGGGATGCGGATGAGCGAGCTGCTCGTCGGCTATCTGGACAGCGTCCGGCGTGCCGGCCGCGACGAATACCTCAAGCAGGCCGCGGCGCTCGGCAGGGAGTACGGCGTCGAGGCGCGCTCCCGCGAGCTCTCGCTGGGCGAAGCGACCCAGGCGTTCCTCTTCTTCCGCGCGCGGTTCCTCGCCGAGATCGCCAGCGTCGCCCGGCGGCGCGCACTCGAGGCGCAGCAGGCCGCGGCGCTGTTCGAGGAGGCCGACCGCGCGCTGGACACGGTGATCCTGGCGCTCATCGACGGGCACCGCGCGTCATGACCGACGCGAAAGCGTTGGGCGAGCGCGCGATCAAGGCCATCGACGCCAAGCGCGGCGACCTCATCGAGCTCTCGCTGTCGCTCCATGGCGAGCCGGAGATCGGCTACCAGGAGCACCGGTCGGCCGCGAAGCTGAGCGCGTTCCTCGAGGCGAACGGGTTCACCGTGAAGCGGAAGTACAAGGACGTCGAGACCGCGTATCGCGGCGACGCGTCCGGCACGTCCGGAGGTCCGACGGTCGCGATCCTCACCGAGTACGACGCGCTGCCGGACATCGGGCACGCCTGCGGCCACAACCTCATCGCGATGATGGGCACCGGCGCGGCCATCGGGGTCCGTGCGGTCCTGGATCAGCTCCCCGGCCGGCTCGCCGCCATCGGCACCCCGGCGGAGGAGGGTGGCGGGGGCAAGGTCGCGCTCGTGCGAGCCGGAGGATTCGCCGACGTGGACGTCGCGATGATGTGCCACCCATCCTCGCGCACCCTCGCCGGCCGGACGTCGCTGGCCTCGAACCGGGTCGACGTCGAGTTCCGGGGCAAGGCCGCGCACGCGGCGGCGCAGCCCGACAAGGGCATCAACGCCCTCGACGGCGTGATCCAGACGTTCAACAACGTGAACGCGATGCGCCAGCAGCTGCGGCCGGAGGCACGGATCCACGGCATCATCACCAACGGCGGCAGCGCGGCGAACATCATCCCCGAGTACGCGATGGCGAAGTTCAGCGTGCGGGCGCTCGACCGGCGCTACCAGCAGGAGGTGCTGAAGCGGTTCATCGCCTGCGCCGAGGGTGCCGCGGCCGCGACCGGCACGAAGCTCAAGGTCACGGTCCACGAGAACTCCGGCTACGAGAACATGGTCCCGTCGCAGCCACTGGCCGACCGGTGGGCCGCGCACATGCGCGCGATGGGTCAGCCGGTCCAGACGACCGGGGACGACGAGCGAATGGGCTCGACCGACATGGGCAACGTCAGCCAGATCCTGCCGGCCATCCATCCGTACATCGGCATCGCCGCGGAAGGCACTCCGGGACACTCGACCGCGTTCCGCGACGCCGCCGCGACGCCCGAGGCCCACGAGAACGCGCTGTTCGCGGCGAAAGCGCTGGCCCTCGTCGCGATCGATGCGCTGACCGACCCCACGCTCGTCGAGCGGGCCCGCGCGGATTTCGAGGAGCGCCGCAAGCAGGGTGTGGTGAAGGGCAAGGCCTGACCGCTACTTCACCTCGATGCGCTCGCGCGCCGCGGGCGCGCTGTCGCCGCGGTCGGATTCGATCCAATGGTCCAGGAACGAGCGGAACGCGAGCAGCTGCTCCCGCCATGCGGCGCGCATGTGGCTTCGCGTCTCGTCCGGGACGACCGACCGGATGACCTTCTCGATCTCGTCGCCGACGCGGTCGGCCGGCCGCTCCAGGCGGGCGAGCCGCGCCTCGAGCTCCCTGATCCGCGCCTCCAACGCCGTCTGGTCCTTCATGTCGTTCCTCCCACGCCCGCAGCCGGTGGCATCCCGAATTGGATCCTCAGCGTCCGCCCTTCGAAGGTCGCTCCCCGCGCCGGCGCGTTGAGGAGCAGCCGAGGCAGGATGAGATTGCGCCGAAATGCCCCGACATGCACGGTGAGCTCGTCGGCGCTCCGCGTGATCGAGACATCCTGCTTGGAGACGAAGGGCAGCTCCAGGGCCAGGGCATAGCCCCCTTCGGTGCGCTCGATCCGATAGGGCCGGCCACGGTAGAACGCCTGCGCCGGGTCCTCGTCGCCGAAGAGCGCCGACGCGGCGCGGTCCAGCATCTCGAACCCGACGACCTCGCGGTCGAAATACGGGACCGTCCGGATCGGGACCGGCGCGAAGGACTCCTCGACCATCGGCAGGTAGCGCTGCTGCACGTCGTGCCACGCGGCGAAGTACGCGCCGGGATCGGCGGGCAGCAGCCGGTTCACCACCGCGAGGTCGGTCGCGTACCCGTACAGATGGAAGTAGGTGAACGAGCGCTGGGCCTCCTTGATCACCATCTTCTCCAGATTGAGGACGATCCGCACGGAGGTGCGCTCCGGGTCGATGAGCAGCTCGTGCAGATGCTCGAGCTGCCGGAAGAGCCGGTCACCGGCGGCGAAGACGGCGTCGCTCGGCATCGGCATGCCGATCATCCGCCGCACGATCGGGCCGGCGACCTTCGTGAGCTTTTGTTGAAGGGGGACGATCCGCTCGAGCCACCACTTCGACGCCTCGGGCAGAGAGAGGAGTCGCAGGGTCTCGCCGGTCGGCGCGGCGTCGACGACCACCAGGTCGTACTTCCCGCTGTCGTGGTGGTCGGCGATGCGCAGCAGCGCGGCCAGCTCGTCCATCCCCGGGAGGACGCTCATCTCCTCCGACAGGACCTCGTCGATGCCACGCCACTGGAAGACCGTCTTGATGTAGTGCTGGATCGCGCCCCAGGACTTCGCGACTTCGTGCAGCGCATCCGACTCGTGGGCCCAGAGGTTCGGGGCGATCTCGATCGGCTCCGGGCCGAGCTCGCGGTCGAACGCGTCGCCGAGCGAATGCGCGAGGTCGGTCGAGATGACCATCGTCCGTGCGCCGCGGCGGCTGCACCGCAGGGCCGTGGCGGCCGCCACGCTCGTCTTCCCCACGCCGCCCTTGCCGGTGTAGACGAGGATGCGGCACGCCGGTGGCGACGCCATCCGGTCAGGGTACGCGGCGATGCATAGGCTGGCGCCGTTGCAAACATCGTCCGGCCTTCCGCGCGACGTCCGGCTCCTCGTCGTGGTCCAGGTCCTCTGGGGTCTGGGCTTCGGGCTCGTCGGTCCCCTGCAGCCGCTGTACCTGCAGTCGCTGGGCGCCGATCCGTCGCAGATCGGCCTCGTGTTCGGCGTCGGGACCATCGTCGGGGGCCTGCTGGTCATCCCGGCCGGCGCGATCGCCGATCGCCGCGGGCGGCGGATCGTCATCGTCCTGAGCGGGGTCTCGGGCACGGTCGGCGCGCTCTCGCTCGTGGCGATCGACCGCTGGGAATGGGCGTTGGCGAGCTCGATCCTCTACTGGGCCGGGACGGCAGCGCTGCCGATCATGAGCGCGCACGTCGCGGCCGTGGCCCCGCGCGCGCTCCTCGGCCGGGCGATGGGCTCGGTGTACGGCGCGTTCTTCGTCGGGTTCATCGTCGCCTCGCCGCTGGCGGGCACGCTGGCCGCGCGCTTCGGGATGCGCGCGGCGATCCTGGTCGGCGCCATCTTCTTCGGCCTCTCGACCGCCGCGACCCTCGGACTCCGCTCGGGCCGCGGCGCGCACCTGCTCGCGCCCGGCCGGTTCCCACGGAAGTTCTGGGTGCTGCTCGCGCTCGCGCCGTTCGGCGCGTTCGTCGCGGTCCTCCCCACGCCGTTGCTCCCGGTCTACGTGCGCGACGTCGCCGGCTCCCCGCTCGAGCTCGTCGGGTTGTACGCCGCCTGCCTCAGCCTCGGCTCGGCGATCTTCTCGGCCGCGGCGGGCCGGCTCGCGGATCGCTTCGGCGCGGCGCCCGCGGTGATCGTGAACGCGGTCGTGCTGACCATCGGCTGCGCGATGGCGGCGCTCCTCGCGTCGACCGGCGTGCTCGTCGCGATCGGCCTCGTGCTCGCCGGGGCGAACGTCGCGTCCAACCCCGTGTTCGCGGCGCTGCTCGAGCGCATCGTGCCCCCGGCGCGCGCGGCGCTCGGGTACGCGTCGTTCCAGCTCGTGTACTCGATCGGCTTCGGCGCGGGCGGGATCGTCGCGGGGTCGCTCTACGACACCGATCCGCATCTGCCGCTGCTCGTCACCGTCGCGCTCGCCCTGCCGATCGCGGTGGTGTTCGCGCTCGTCGTTTCGCGCATCACGCGCGCCGACGCGCGCCCCGCACCGCCAATAGAATCGCGCCGGACAACCGGTGGGAGAAGATGATGGCGGCGGTCAAGCCTCAGCTGTACACGTTCCCGACCAGCGACGACCCGATGGCGCCGGAATGGCCGGGCACGCCGATCGGCGCGAAGAACACGATCACGCGCCAGAAGGGCCGCACGCCGGTCGCCAACAAGACCGTCGACGCGACGCCGGGGCTGTTTCGCCGCCTGCTCGCGAACTCGTTCCAGTACATCGCGACGTCGAAGCAGCCGGTGTATTCGCACGACGTGGTCATCCACGGCCTGCGGGTCCGCGCGATCACCAACAGCGAGCACCTCATCGGCTACTGGCGCGACAACTGGTACTCGCCCGAAGAGTGGACGCGGCTCACCGGGGTGAAGCCGCAGGACGCTCCTGACGTTCTCGTCGTCGCGCTCGGCCGTGTCCCCACGGAGCAGGAGGCGGCCTATTACTCCCGCCAGAACGACACGGTCGTGTTCTTCAACACGTCCTACTACGGCCAGCTGAAGAGCTGGGTCCTCGGCGCGGTCGGCCGCAAGCTCGCGGTCGAGTACGGGATCCATTCGATCCACGGCGCGGTCGTGACGAAGGACGGCAAGGGCCTGCTCTACATCGCCCCGACGGGCACGGGCAAGTCGACGTCGACGTACGGGGTCATGGAGTTCCCGAACACCCGTTTCCACTCCGACGACTGGGTCTACGTGCGGTACGCCTACCCCACAGCGGACGGGCGCAGGGTCTCGCCGGCGCGGGTCATCGTCGACGGCAAGGACGTCGCCCGAGGCTGGCAGACGTACCGCTGGCTCGAGGAGCACAAGGGCTCGAGCGCCACGGTCATCGGCCGGGCCCTCGACGACACCGAGGTCACGGCGGCGGCGAAGGACCTCGACGTCGACCATCCGGAGGCCTACGCGTACACCTCGGAGAAGGTCTTCTACCTCCGCTCGAACCTCGTCGAGAACTTCCCGCAGGCCGCGTACGACATGGTCCGCTCGCGGCTCGAGAACGCGCCGGACGTGACGCCCGAGTTCATGACCGAGAACCGGGCCTCGATCGACGCCGTGTTCGCCAAGCTCAAGGGCACCGCTCCGTTCGACACGCTGTCGGACGACGTGCTGCGCACCACCATCGGGCGGTTCTTCGCGTTCGAGAACACCCGGGCGATGCTCGACATCACGACGGTGTTCCCGAAGGAGCGCGTGTTCACGAACCCGATGGAGCCCGCGCGGATCAACGCGGTCATGCTGCTCAAGCGCAACTTCGACGAGGACCTCGTCATCGAGCGGCTCCCGCTTGGGAAGTTCATGGCCCGGCTGCTCGTCGGCCGGACCCCGACCGGCACGAAGGAGATCGTCTACAACTCGTACCGCGCCGTGGACGACAAGAGCGAACGAGCCTGGATCGACACGATCGAGGCGAAGGGCGCCGATAGGATGTGGGACGAGTACCTGAAGGCCACGGACAAGCCGGTGACGCTCGAGGAGGAGATGGAGATGTTCCGGATGCTCCACCAGTCGGCGAAAGCCTACGACGTCAACACGACGCTCCAGAAGGACCCGAAGATCACCGGCCGCATGGAGGCCGTGACCAAGACGATGCGCATCCTGGTGAAGGCCCTCGAGACCGACACGGACGACTTCCACTACGACATCACCACGTACGGGAAGCTGCTCCAGTGAGCGACCCGCGCGACGCAACGCGCGAAACCGATCTGCACGGCCTGTTCGTCGCCCGCGGCGCGTTCGCCGCGGCGTTCATGAGCGTCCCGGACGGCGTGCTGCTGTACCGGGGCGCGTCGGACCAGTACGCGCTCTCGGGGATCGTCGTGCATACCACCGCGACGATCGACCACTACCGCCGCGTGGTCGAGGGCATGATCGACCGCGAGTTCAAGGCCTTCGCCCTGCAGCCGCAGGATCCCGGCGTCGAGGCGGCCCACGCGAAGCGCGCCAAGACCGGCTTCGCCGCCGGCGAGCGCGACGAAGCGTTCGCGCTCCTGGAGGCCGCGCACGACGACTTCGCCGAAGCCGTGCTCGCGATCCAGCCCCAGGACTACGGACGCAGGGTGCCGGTGACGTACAAGGGCGGCGACGTCGCGCACGAGACGAGTCCCGCGGACATCGTCGGCTGGCTCACCGACCACTATCGCGAGCACGTCCCCGACATCCAGCGGATGGCCGGAGCCGCGCCCGCGGCCTAGGGGGCTTTCGCGGGCTCCCGCTGTAGCGCGTACGCGAGCGCGCCGTCCTGCTTCATCGCCCGGCCGCGCTCCACGCTGTGCTGCCGTTCCGCGGGGATGTCCTCGGGTTGGGCCCGGGCCTCGGTGGTGCCGAAGATCTGGGTGAGCCCGACGCCGGTCTCCTTCGCGAGGGCGGCCCATGCGCCCACGAGGACGTCGTGACGCTCGATGTCGCCGGCCGCCTTCGCGAGCTCGGCGAAGTTGCTGAGCATGAGCACCATGCCGCTCTTGTCGCCCACGGGGATGAACAGGTCCGTCGCGTCGCTCCAGGCCCGGCGCGCCTCGTCGAGCTCCCCGAGCTTCAGCGCGACGAGGCCGACCATGTGGAGGTCCCAGGCGAGATCGAACTGGTTCGACAGCTTGCGATGCTCCGCGTAGGCCTCGTTGATGGTCGAGCGCGCGAGCAGCAGGTCCTCCCGCGAGTGGTCGGTCCCGCGCGAGAGCACGTTCGTGAGGGCGAAGGACGCCCGGCCCACCGCCGCGCCGTCCCCGAGGGTCCGGAAGATCGCGAGGGCCTCCTCGAGCAGCGCGCGTCCGGTCTCGATCTCGGTCAGCGGGATCGTGTAGGCGAACGACAGGTTGTAGGCCGCCTGGGCGATCTCCTTCGGATCGCCGATCTCGCGCGCGAGGTCCAGCGCGGCCCCGTAGTGGGCCATCATCCCCGGCGGATCGCCCATCCAGTACACGAGCCCGCCGGTCGCCTCGAGCGCGCGCAGCCGCCGGATGGGGGTGGCCCCCGGCACCGCCAGGGTGCGCTCCGCCCAGGTCCGGCCCTCGCGGAGGTATCCGCGCGCCTGCCAGAAGCGCCAGAGGGCGGACACGAGGCGCGCGGCGTCATCGGCGCGGTCGGCCGAGATCGCGAACTCGAGCGCCGCGCGCAGGTTGTCGTGCTCGAGCTCCACCCGGTCGAGCCAGTGCTTCTGGTCAGGGCCCTGGAGCTCCGGCTGCGCGCGCTCGGCCAGCGCGACGTACGCGCCGAGATGCCGTTCCCGCAGCGCGAGCTCCTCGCCACCGGCCGCGAGCCGTTCGAGGGCGTAGTCCCGGATCGTCACGAGCATCCGGAACCGGGGCTCGCCGGCCACCTCGCTCTGCCGCAGCAGGCTCTGATCGACGAGCTCGCTCACACCGTCGATGGCCTCGCGGCCGATCTCCTCCGCCGGGCCGCAGACCGCTTCGAGCTCGTCGAGCTGAGCGCCCGCGACGAAGCAGGCGCACCGGGCGAACAGCCGCCGCATGCCCGGGTCGAGCAGGTCGTAGCTCCACGCGATCGCGCCACGGAGGGTCCGCTGGCGATCGGTGCGGTCGGGAGATGCGCTCGCGAGCAGGTCGAGGCCCCGCTTGAGGCGCGGGAGCATCGCCTGCGGCGTGAGCAGCCGCACCCGCGCGGCCGCGAGCTCGATGGCGAGCGGCAGCCCCTCGAGATGGAAGACGATCTCGGCGACCGCGGGGGCGTTCTCGGCGGTCACCATGAAGTCCGGCCTGACGGCGCGCGCGCGCTCGATGAACAGGCGCACCGCGTCGGACTGCGCCAGCACCTCGAGCGACGGCAGGCGCTCCGGATCCGGCAGATCGAGCGGCGGCACGGGAAGCTCCTGCTCGCCGGCGATCCGCAGCGCGGCCCGGCTGGAGGTCACGATCTTGACGCGCGGCGCCGCCTCGAGGAGCGCCGTCACGCTCGGCGCGGCCGCCAGGATCTGCTCGAAGTTGTCGAGCACGATGAGCATCTGCTTGTCGCGCAGATGCTCCGCGACCCGCGCCAGGGGTGACTCGTTGCCGCCCACCTGCACCCCGAGCGAGTGGGCGATCGTCGACGGGACGAGGTCGGGATCGCTGATCGGCGCGAGCGGCACCCAGAACGTCCCGTCGGCGAACCGCGGCGCGGCCTCCGCGGCGACCTGCAGCGAGAGCCGGGTCTTGCCCGTGCCGCCCGGCCCGGTGAGCGTGAGGAGGCGGGTCCCGTCGAGGAGCTTCAGCCCGTCGCGGATCTCCTTCTCGCGGCCGACGAACGTGGTGAGCTGCGTCGGCAGGTTGTTCGGCGTCCGATCCAGCGTCCGGAGCGCGGGGAAGTCGCCCGGGAGGCCGTCGATGACGAGCTGGAAGATGCGCTCCGGCTGGGCGAGGTCCTTGAGCCGGTGGTCGCCGAGATCGCGGAGCGCGACACCGGTGGGGAGCTCGGCGCCCGCGAGCATCCGGGTCGTGGCGGAGGTGAGCACTTGGCCGCCGTGGGCGACCGCCGCGATCCGCGCGGCGCGGTGCACGTCGATGCCGACGTAATCGGCGCCGGCGCGCTCGCTCGCGGGCGTGCCCTCGCCGGTGTGCATCCCCATCCGGACGCGGACGACCGCGCCGTGGGGGAAGCTCGTCGTCGCGAGGGCCAGCTGGCCCGCGGCCGCGGCCGCGATCGCGTCCTGCGCGGTCGCGAACACCACGAACAGCGCGTCGCCCTCGATCCGAACCTCGTGGCCCGTCGCGAACGCCCGCCGGAGGGCCTCGGTGTGGGCCTCGAGGACCTCGTGGTAGCGGTCGGTCCCGAGGGCGATCAGCAGCTTGGTCGAGCCCTCGATGTCGGTGAACAGGAAGGTGAGGGTTCCGCGCGGGAGTGGGCCGGTCGCCACGGCCGAATTGTCCACTCCGGCTGCCTCGGTTGCCAGCGCGTCGCCACGGGCCTAGACATTTCGCAATGGCGACCACCCCGGGCCACCTCATCGACACGCTCTCGGGCATCTCGCTCTTCGCGGATGTCGCGGCCGCGGAGCTGAACTCGATCGCCCACGCCGTCGAGGAGCGCCGCTTCGCCGACGGGGAACGGATCATCCGCCAGGGCCTCACCGGCTCGGCGTTCTACCTGATCCTCGAAGGGGAGGCGGCCATCCGGGTCGACGGCAAGGATCTGGGCACGCTCTCACGGGGCGAGTTCTTCGGCGAGATCTCGATCCTGCTGGGCGAGCCACCGGTGGCGGACATCATCGCCACCCGCAGCCTGCGCTGCGCGATCATCGCCGGTCCGGAGCTCGAGGCGTTCATGCTCACCCACCCGACCGTGATGTACCGGATGCTCAAGGCCGAGGCGCGCAAGCTCCAACGAGCCACCAGCTGGCGGACCTGACGGAGCGAGCGACGAGCGGCTCCGCCGCGCCGCACCCGCCCGGCGAGTACCCGGTCGTCGTCGTCGGCAGCGGCCCGGGCGGTCTCCAGCTCTCCTACTCGCTGCAGGTCCGGGGCGTGCGGCACGCGGTCATCTCCGCCGACCCGTCGCCCGGCGGAATGTTCCGCAAGTGGCCGTTCTTCCAGCGACTCCTGTCGTGGACGAAGCCGTACGCACCGGAGGAGCGCGGCACGCGCTACTACGAGCGCTACGACTGGAACTCGCTCATCGGCGACGAGGACCGGCTGCGCGCGATCCAGCCCGGGCTGATGGACGGGACGTCGTACTTCCCGGCACGCGCGGAGATGGAGCGGAGCCTCGCGACCTTCGCGAGGGAGGCGGGGCTCCAGGTCCGGTACGACTGCCGCTGGACCGCGACGCGGCGCGAGGACGACGCGTTCGTGCTCGAGACCACCGCCGGTGAGTACCGCTGCCGCGTCCCGGTCTTCGCGTTCGGGATGGCCGAGCCGTGGAAGCCCGACATCCCCGGCGTGGCCGCGGTGCCGCACTACGCCGACACGCGCGCGCCGGAGTCGTACGCCGGCAAGCGGGTGTTCATCATCGGCAAGGAGGTCTCGGCGTTCGAGCTGGCCAACGGCTTCCTGCCGTGGGCCAAGCAGATCGTCCTCGGCTCGCCGCGGCCGGTGGCGCTGTCGGTGGTGACGAAGTCCCTGGTCGGCGTGCGCGCCCGATACGTGCAGCCGTACGAGGACCACATCCTGGGCGGCGGGGTCGTGCTCGTGAACGCGACCATCGAGGAGGTCGCCCGGACGGCCACCGGCTTCCGGGTCCGCACGATGCGGAGCGACGGCGGCGGCCCGCTCGTGTTCGAGGTGGACGACGTGATCGCGACCACCGGATTCACCGCGCCGCTCGGGGACCTGCCGAAGCTCGGCGCGCAGACCTCGGGCCGGACGAAGATCCCGGCGCTCACGCCGCTGTTCGAGACCATCGGGCTCCCCGGCGCTTACATGGCCGGCACGGTGACCCAGGGCGCGCCCGGACTCAAGAAGCACGGGATGCCGAGCAGCTCGGGCGCGGTGCACGGGCACCGCTACAACGCCCGGATCCTCGCCCGCCATCTCGCCCAGACGTACTTCGGGATCGATCCGCCGCGGCCGCGGCTCCGGAAGGACGAGGTGCTTCCGTACCTGCTGGCCGAGGTGACCCGCGCGCCCGAGCTATGGCACCAGAAGTCGTACCTCGCGCGCACGATCCTGGTCGACGGATCGCGAGGGATCATCGACGACGGGATCCTGCCGCTCCAGCTCTTCGTCGACAGCGGCGGTCCGGACGGCGTCGCGGTCGCGGTCGAGGCGAATCCGGCCGGCGAGCTCTATCCGGCGATCTACGTCCGGAAGGACAACGCGATCACCGAGCACCTCTTGCCGGCCAACCCGCTGCTCGACTTCGAGACCGCCGAGCACCGCAAGCAGCTCGCCGACGCGCTCATCCCGCTCGGGCTCTAGCTACGCCGCGGCTCGTGCCGCTTCGGCCCGCTGCGGCGCCGGCCGGTTTTCGATCCCGAGCGCGTTGACGGCCGCCCCGGCGCCGCAGAGGAGGGCCGAAATGAGCATCGCCAGGTGGAACGCGTCGGTCGAAGCCTCGCGCTGCGCCTGGGCGGTCGGCGAGTCGGGGGTGACGTTGAGCGGCGCGTAGGTCTGCCGAACGCCGGGGTCGTTCGGGTCCAGCTGCGGCACGCGATCGTGCAATCCGGCGTAGAAGCTCGTGGTGATCGCGATGAAGATCACCGCGCCGGCGAGCTGCGGCCCGACGCGCGAGATCGCGTTGTTGATCGCGGAGGCAACCCCCGAGTTCCTCGGGGGCACGCTCGTCATCAGCGCGGTCGTGAGCGGCGCGACCATGATCGACAGGCCCAGGCCGAACAGCAGGGTGGCCGGCAGGAAGTCCACGAACCAGCTCGGAGGCGGCAGGTACGTGCTCGGGTCGCCGAACGTGAACCGCCACGGGCTCGTCGTCGACGGCACGCGCAGGTACCAGAGCGTGCCGAGGCACATGAGCGCCGGCCCGACGGCCATGAACACCTTGGGCCCGTACTTCCCCGCGAGCGCGCCGAACCGCGAGCTCAGGAACACGAGGAAGAGTCCCGACGGGATGAACGCGAGGCCCGCGGCGGCGGCGGTGAACCCGATCGTCCCCTGCACGAAGAGCGTCACGAAGTACCCGAGGACGTAGAGGGCGCCGTAGATGAGGAACGTCGAGATGTTCGTCACCGTGAAGTTGCGCGAGCGGAAGAGCTCCGGCGGGATGAGCGGGTCACGGCGCCGCGTCATCAGGAATGGCAGCGCGATCGTGGCGGCGGTGCCGAGGCCGAGCATGACGAAGCCGAGCGGATCCCTCCAGTCGCGCTGCTGTCCGTAGATCGTCCCGAACGAGAGGCCGCCGACCGCCACGGCGACGACGAAGGCACCGAGCCAGTCGAAGCGGCCGGTCGCGCCCTCGTCGCGGCTCTCCTGGACGTGGGAGGCCGTCGCCCAGATCGCGACGACGAGCAGCGGCACGTTGATGAGGAACGCCGCGCGCCACGAGATCGAGTCGACGAGGATGCCGCCGACGAACGGACCGAGGATCGTCGTCGCGGCGGACGCCGCGGCCCACAGGCCGAACGCGCGGCCCTGCGCCTCGCCGGTGAACGTGACGGTGAGCAGCGCGAGCGAGCCGGGCACCAGGAGCGCGCCGGCGACGCCCTGGAGGATCCGGAACACGACGAGCAGCTCCATGCTCGGCGCGAGGCCGCAGAGGACGCTCGTCGCGAGGAAGCCCACGAGTCCCAGGGTGAACATCCGCTTGCGGCCGTAGTAGTCGTTCAGCGCTCCGGCGAGGATGAGCAGGGCGGAGAGCGTGAGGAGGTAGCCGTTGTAGATGTACGACTGGCCCTCGAGCACGCCGAACAGGTTGCTCGGGAGCTCGCGGCCGATCTTCGGTAGCGCGACGTTCACCATCGTCGAATCGAGGAACACGATCCCCGATCCGAGGATCGCCGCGATGAGCGTCCACCGCTGCTTCGCGGTCACGAGTGCCCGCGGCTCGTCACGAGCGCCCGCGGCTCGTTCACGATGGCGCGCACCAGGCGAGCTCGTGGGCCGAGGCCCCGGGATAGGTCAGCTCCCCGGCCTCGATTGCGACCGTCAGCCGGTTCGACGGCGGGGCCAGCGGACAGACCCACTGGGGGTCGTAGTGGCAGCTCGGGTGGTACGCGAAGTTGAAGTCCAGCCTGAGCGCGTCGGCGTCTCCACCGAGATCGGCG
>JAXDLF010000074.1:0-7978 GCA_034666765.1 Chloroflexota bacterium | reverse complement strand
ATCTGGTGCCGCTCGACGCCCAAGTCCCGTAGGGCAGCAACGCGTTCGGCGATCTTGCGCGTCTTGCCCGCACCTGGCCCGGCAACGAGTACTGCATGCGCGTGCGCCGGCAGCGCGAGGATCTCGTCGGCAGTCGGCACAGGACAAAGTGTGATTGACGTAGTCCTCTACGGCCAGGCCCGTGCACTGCGATGCGGCCTACCCGACCGCCCGTTTAGACCTTCGGTTTGTGGCATGCGATGCGGCCCTCGGGGGCCGCGCGATCGATGACTTTGCGCCTGAATTCGTCTGAGCCGCCCCCGGGAATCGGACCCGGAACCTGCGGTTTACAAAACCGCTGCTCTGCCAATTGAGCTAGGGCGGCGAGCCCGCCCCTGATTCTCGCATCCGGCGCCCCGCGAGCTGGTACCTGCTCAGCGGATCCAGGACAGCGTGCAGAGGTCCGGGCAGCCCAGAGCCTGCTTCGTCGCGAACGTCAAATCGAACTCGCGTCCTGCGATGTGCGGCCCACGATCGACGACCGGCACGGTCACGTCGTGCCCCGCATAGACGAGGTGCACGAGCGAGCCGCACGGCAGCGTTCGGTGCGCGACGCCCGGCAGTGTCGTCGTGAGCGTCTGGCCGCACGCGGTGCGGTTGCCGTAGAGGCCCGGCCCGAAGTACGAGGCCAGGACGGTCGTCGCGCTCGCCGGCGGGGTAGGTGGAGGCGGCGGAGGGGGCGGCGTCCCATCGGCATTGAGCACCGTGACGACCCAGAACACGCCGTAGTCCTCCATCCACTGCGCGCCCTCGATGAGCGGCCGCAGCGCGACCCGATACGTTCCCGGCACGGAGGGCGCGACGACGGTGAACTGGAACCACGCCACCTGACCCGGACCGACGAAGGGCGCGGGCTGCACCGCCGGCCGGTTGTACCGCGGCCATCCGGTGACCGGTGATCCGGACGCGCCGTCGCCGCCGAGGATGCTCGCGCGATCGCGTCCCGGTTCCGGATCCGACGTGCCCAGGTACGCCGATTCGCCCATCCGACCGCCGACCCAGCCGCGTGATCCGCTGTTGCGGAACGCCACGGTCGCGACCGCGGAGGTGCCGGGGCACAGCGACATGTAGCCGCTCTGGCCGTGCCATGACGCGTGGAACCCGGGAAGGCCGGTTGGCTCGACGGCCGGCGGCGAAATGCCGGGCCCGACGGAGCTCACGCAGGCCGCGGCGCTGGCGCGGCCGCCGTTCGGCATGAACGCGGCGACCACGAGCAGCGCGACGAGGAGGATGTTGCGGACGCGCATGGGTCTAGTGGAGGTCCTGGACGTCCAGCTTCCAGTCGCCACCGGTCGAGTTGACCTTCAGGAAGTACGAACCAGGGCCGACCCAGAAGCTGGAGTCGGGTCCGGCCTTCTGGGTGTTCGCGGCCATGTCCATCAGGAGCGCGCCATCGGCCGAATAGATGAAGACCTGGAAGATCCCACCCGAGGTCGGCGGGTTGTAGAGCCAGTCGACGCGCCAGTGCGTACCGACGGTGAAGGCCTCGGTCACGCGGCTGTTCGACCCCTGCCAGAGCTGCGTGGCCACCCAGGCCTTGCCCGGGATGATCGGCGGGGCTTCGGCGGTCAGGGTGCGGGCGGCCGGCGTCGCTGCGACGGTGGCCGGTTTCGTCTGCGCGGTCGCGGTCTGACTCGTGCCGAGCCGGCCGAGGCCGGCCGCGGTGAGATTCAGCAGGCTGATCACGGCGACGAGGGCGACGACGACGAGCGCGAGGCGGAGGTGGTCGGTCTGGGCGTGCCACCACGGGATGAACTCCCGCCACGATGACGTGGCTCGCTCCCTGAAGTCACCCGCGGAGCGCGCCATCGTCTCCGCGAGCCCCGGGGGCTGCGGCATCCACGGATTGCCCTTGCTCGGTTTCCGGATCTCAGCTTTCGGTGTCGTCGCCATCTTCGTTCTCCCTCGGTCCCGTCCGCCGCAAATATCAACGAAGTCGAGGGTGCCGTGTTAGCGGATGACGGTCGGAGGTACGCGAGTACCCCGCCAATGGGACTACTGGATGGCGGCGTTGGCGCGGTTCGCGACATTGAAGGTGAATGGCACCACGACCGTGGGCCCTAGATGACCGGTCAGTTCTCGAAGACGAAGCTTCGTCGGATGTCGTAGCCGCTCTTCAGGCAATCGCGCTCCGAGCGGAGCGAGTTGGCCGCGTAGTCGCGCGGCACGATCACGTAATTGAACTGCCAGATCGGGCTGTACTTCCGCATCCCCGGGATCGAGTCGTAGATGTTGTACTGGCCCTCGACCCGGTCCGGCTCGCGGCGCAGCTTGCCGCGCTTGTCGAGCGACACCGCGTAGACGATCTGGTACTCCTGCGCGACTTTCACCTTTGCCGGATCGACGTCGAGCTCACCCTGCTCGCTCGCGAAGACGATCTTCCCGTCCCACCACACGCGCTCGATCTTGTACCGGTACGGGTTGTTGTAATCGACGTCCTCGCGATGCTCGATCCGTTTCGGACGGGGCCTCGCCTTGCGGGCGATGCCGTTCTTGAGGACCCACACCCCTTCGACCTCCTTCGGCTCACGGTGAGCCATTAGTCGGCCGCCTTCTTGGTGGTCTTCTTGACCGTTTTCTTCGCCGCGGTCTTCCGCGGTGCCTTCGCGACCGGAACGGCCTCGACCGGCGCGCCGGCCTCGCCGTCCTCCGCGACGAGGTCATCGACGGGCTCCTCTTCGATGGAAGCGCCCGGCTCCACGCTGAGCTCGTCCTCGAGCTCCGGCGTCTCGGCCAGGTCCTCGGTCTCGCGCTCCTCGGTGTCGCGATCCTCGGAACCCTCGGCCGGCTGGGGGCGAGGGGTCTGCGTACCCGGCGGACCGACGTCGCGGCGACGCTGACGAAGCGCCTCGTAGAGGACGACCGTGCCTGCGGCGGCGGCGTTCAGCGAGGCGATCCGTCCTTCCATCGGGATGCGAACCACCTGATCGCAGCCTTCGAGCACGAGGCGGCGGATACCTTCACCTTCGCCGCCGATGACGAGCGCGGTCGGGCCGCGATAGTCGACCTCGTCGTAGAGGAGGTCGCCGGTCTCGTCGGTGCCGACGACCCAGAGTCCCTTCTCCTTCAACGTGTCGATCGCCTGCCGCAGGTTCGCGACCTCGGCGACGAGGAGGTGCTCGCTCGCGCCGGCGCTCGTCTTCGCGACGGCCGGCGTGAGCCCGACCGAGCGGTGTCGCGGTATCACCACGCCGGCGACGCCGGCACCCTCCGCGGAGCGAAGGAGCACGCCGAAGTTCTGGGGGTCCTGCAGCGAATCGACGATCAGCACCAGCGGCTGCCCGCTCTCGGCATCGAGGTGGACGAGGAGCTCGTCGAGGTCCACGCCCGCGCGGCCTTCGAAGATCGCGACGACGCCCTGATGATTCTCGATCGGAGACAGGCGGGACAGGTCGAGCTTGTCGAGATAGTTCACGAAGATGCGCCGCTCCTGCGCCTCGACGATCAGGTCATTCACCGGGCCGGTGCGGACGCTGCGGTCCTGCGCGATGTAGAGCTTGCGGATCGCGCGCCCCGCGCGCATCGCCTCGAGCACCGCGTGGGGCCCCGCGATGGGCTCCCCCGCCTCGTGCGACGGTGCCGCGCCGCGGGCCGGGCCCGACGTCGCGCGACGGATCTGCTCGCTGTACTGCGGGCCGCCGCCGCGGAACGGTCGCGGGCCGCCGCCGCCCATCGCGGGGCCACGGAACGGGGCACCCGGCCGCCAGCCACCGGTCGTGCGCCGCTGCTGCTGTTGCTGGCGGCGTTCGTACGCGGCGAGCTCGCGGGCCTGCAGCGAGCCCTCGTCGTCCACGGGGCGTGGCATCGGTCGGGGCGCGAACCCCGGACCGCGCGCCGGTCCGCGGAACGGCTGGGGTGGGCGGGCCCCCTGGGGCATCGGCCCCCGGGACGGGAACGGCTGCCCGGTGCCGCCACCCCGGCCACGCCGGCCACGGCGCCGCGGTCGCCGGTTGTTCGGGTCGTCGCCGAGCGGCGCGCCGCCGCCCTGCGGCGCTCCCTGTGCCGGCGCGTTCTCGCCGGCGGGCTCGCTCCGCGCGGGGCCGTCGCCGGCACCCCCGCCTTCAAATTCCTCGTTCATCGTGCACTTCCTTCCTTGATGCGCTCCCAGCGCGCCCCGTCCTTGGTGTCCTTGACCTTGATCCCGCGCGCTTCGAGCGCGACGCGAAGCTCGTCCGATCGCTTGTAGTCACCGGCCTTGCGCGCGGCGAGTCGCTCGTCGAACAGTCGCCGGTCGTCGCCGGCAAGATCGTCCGTCGCGGTCGCGCTTTCCGCGAGGCCGAGCCCGAGCACCCGGTCCATGTCGAGCACGAGGCCGAGCCCGCGACGGCGGCTCGCGTCATCCGACGAATTCACGAGCTTGAGCGCGGCTTCACCCTGCGCGAGCGCGCGCGGCGTGTTGAGGTCGTCCCCGATCGCCTCCGCGAAGGCGGCCCGGATCGGATCGCCGTCCGACGGCGGCGTGGGCGCGCCGCCGGCCTGCATCGCTTCGCGCACCTGCGAGCGCCAGCTGCCGAGCCGCCGCTCCGCCTCGGCAAGGGCCTCCCAGGTGAAGTCCAGGCCCTTCCGGTAGCTGACGCCGAGCGCGAGCATCCGGAACGCGAGCGGATCGTGTCCGCGCGCGATCAGGTCGTCGAGCCGGAAGAAGCCGCCCGCCGACTTCGCCATCTTCGCGCTGTCCATGCGCAGGAAGTGCGTGTGCATCCAGTAGTTCACGAACGGCTTGCCGGTGGCGGACTCCGACTGCGCGATCTCGCACTCGTGATGCGGGAAGAGGTGGTCTTCACCGCCGGAATGAAGGTCGAAGGTCTCGCCGAGGTACTTCATTGACATCGCCGAGCACTCGATGTGCCATCCCGGATTCCCCCGCCCCCAGGGCGAATCCCACTGCTGGAGGTCGCCGGGCTTCGCCGCCCGCCAGAGCGCGAAGTCAAAGGGGTGGCGCTTGTTCGGGTTCACCTCGACCCGCGCGCCGGCCTCGCGTTGATCCGGCGGCTCCGGATTGAGGCGGGTCCCGTAGCCGGGGAAGGTCGTCGTGTCGAAGTACACGCCGTCCGGCGCGACGTACGCGTTGCCTTTGGCGATGAGCCGCTCGATGAGCGCGATCATGTCCGGGACGTGTTGGGTGGCTTTCGCCACCACGTGCGGCTCCAGGATGTTCAGCTTCCGCCGGTCGACCATGAACTGCGCGGTGTACCGCTCGGCCATCGCGATCGGATCGAGGCCTTCGCGGTTCGCCCCGATCGCCATCTTGTCCACGCCGGCGGTATCGGCGTCCCCGACGAGGTGGCCGACGTCGGTGATGTTCATGACCTGCTTCACCCGCAGCCCGGCGTACTCGAGGGTCCGGCGGGCGATGTCCGCGGTCAGGTAGCTGTAGAGGTTGCCGATGTGCTGGTAGTCGTACACCGTCGGCCCGCAGTTGTAGACGCCGACCTCGCCCGGTGTGATGGGCGTGAACGGCTCGACCGTGCGGCTCGCGCTATTGAAGAGCTGGATGGTCAACGCGGTCGCGACTCCTTGGCCATTTCCGGCCGGCCTCCGGCGACGCCGGGATCAGGACTCGGACGTCTCCACGATCACCGTCGCCAATGTGGCGATGGCCTCGCCTGCGCCGACGATGCCGAGCCCGTCATTCGTCGTCGCCTTGACGCTCACCGCGTCGCGCCCGATCCCGAGCGCCCGCGAGAGCCGATCGCGCATGCCCGCCAGGTGCGGCGCGAGCCGCGGCGCCTGCGCGATGACGGACGCGTCCACCGAGCCGATCCGGAATCCCGCCGCGTTGACCAGCGTCACGACCCGCTCGAGGAGCCGCAGGCTGTCCGCGCCGGCATACGCCGGATCGTCGCTCGGGAAGTGCGTCCCGAGATCGCCGAGCGCCGTGGCACCGAGGAGCGCGTCCATGATCGCGTGGGCGAGGACGTCGCCATCGGAGTGTCCCGCCAGCCCCGTCGGATGATCGATCGCGACGCCGCCGAGCACCAGCCGGCGGTCGGGCACGAGACGGTGGATATCGTACCCAATCCCGCTGCGGACCATCGTCATCGCGGCAGGGGCTGCGCCGAGATCGCAACAAGGCCCTTGTCCGCCAGCTCGCGGGCGTAGGCCACGTCCTCGGACGAGGTCAGCTTGAAGTTGCGGCGGTCGCCCGGCACCAGGCGCACGTCCTCGTTCATGGCGATGACCGCGGCGGCGTCGTCGGTGAAGCTGCGCTCCCCGGCGGCCGCTCGGGCGCGCTCGAGCACGTCGCGGTGGAACGCCTGGGGCGTCTGGGCCGTCCATAGGCCGTTCCGATCGATCTCTTCGACGGCGCGGCCCGCGTCGTCCGCCCGGCGGACCGTCTCGGCGACCGCGAGGCCGGGGACCGCGCTCCCGTATTCGGTCGCGACCGCGACGACGGTGGCGAAGAGTGACGGCGAGGCGAACGGACGGGCCGCGTCGTGGATCGCGATGATCTCGCTGTCCCGGAGCGCGTCGAGCGCGGCCCAGCTGGACGCGGTGCGCGTTGGGCCGCCGGCGACGACCCGCGCGCGCGAGCCGACGATGCGGGCGATCGCCGGAACGCGGTTCGCCGGCGCGACGACGACGATCGCGTCGAAGGCGCCCGACGCCTCGGCCGCGGCGAGCGACCACAGCAGGACCGCTTGGCCGCCGAGCTCGACGCTCACCTTGTCGATGCCGGCGCGGGTGGAGCTGCCGGCGGCCAGCACGGCGAGGCCCGCCGTCACGGAGAGATCAGTGGCCGACCGCGCGTGGCCGTCGGGCTTCGGCGACCTCGCCACGTGGCTGGGCGAAGATCATCCGGCCGCCGACCGTCTGGAGCACGCGCATGACGGTGACCGGGATCTCGTTGCCGACCGATCGCGCGCCGTTCTCGACGACGATCATCGTGCCGTCCTCGAGGTAGCCGACTCCCTGGCCCGACTCCTTGCCCTCCTGGATGACGCGGACATGGATCTCCACGCCCGGCAGAACGACCGGGCGCACGGCCTTGGCGAGATCGTTGACGTTCAGCACGGTGACGCCGTGGAGCTCGGCCACGCGGTTGAGGCCGTAGTCGTTGGTGACGATCGGGACGTGGCGCGCGCGCGCGAGCGCGACGAGCTTGCCGTCGGCGCCGTCGCCGTCCGGATCCTCGTCGTCGATCTCGACCTGCACGGTGGACTCCTTCTGCATCTTCGCGAGCATCTCGAGCCCGCGGCGTCCGCGCTCGCGGCGCGTGCCGTCGCCGGAGTCCGCGAAGAACTGGAGCTCCGCCAGGATGAAGCGCGGCACGACGAGGGTGCCGCGGATGAAGCCGGCGCGGACGATGTCCGCGATGCGGCCGTCGATGATGACCGAGGTATCGAGGAGCAGCCGCTCACTGGCCCCCCGGTCCTTACGGACCCCTCTGATCTCGCGGACCGCGGCCGTGAGGTCTGCGCGCTTGATCGTCCCGGCCGTCACGCCGAGCAGGCTGAGCGTCACCGCGCCGACGAGCGGCGCGAACCGGCCTAGCTCGCCCGGCAGGAACGAGAGCGGGAACGCGAGGAAGAGGGCGAGGACCAGCCCGACGCCGCCGCCGAGCACGCCCGCGACGAGGTCGCCCGCCGCCGTCGCGCGGATGCTCCCGACGACCCATGCGCCGGGCTTGACGGTCGCGTACGGCGCGCCGAGCCATCCGAGGATCGCGCACGCCACCGCGAGGAGAAAGACGACAAGAACTTGATTGTTGGGCGGCGTGACCTGACTGACCTGGAGCAGCTCAGCGGCAAGGAAGAAACCGACGAAGAAACCGATGAGCGCCCCGCCGAATCGGAGAAAGACCACAGCTTTGTCCACTCCTTTCTCTGAACATGCGGCGAGGCGATGGCCCGACCGATGACGATGTGGCCGCCAGCCGACCTCTGCCGCGCGATGTCGATCATGCGAACGAGGATACGCCCGGTTACCGCTCTGAAAT